>JALYYM010000054.1 GCA_030946565.1 Bacteroidota bacterium
AGTTGTGGTAGTTGTGTAGCCAAAGTAAAATCGGCTTTGCTAAAAGTTGAAGGCGTGGAGGATGCCGGGGTACAATTGCAATCTCCACAGGCAACTATCAAAATGAAAAATGATATTCCGTCCAGTAATTTTCAGTCAGAACTCAACGAAGCCGGACGATATAAAATAAAAGAGACTGAGCTTGTATCTCAATTTAGTAACTCACAAAATCATTCCGGATGCTGTTAACATCAGGAAATAAATTGAATAGAAGAATTTAAGTAAATCGATTAATTAATTATAAAATAAAAAATCATGGAATACACATTATTTGGAACTACATGGCTTTGCTGGGCATTTATACTTCTTGCCATTACTTTAATCATGTTCATGCCTTCGGGTAAGCGCAGGAAAGATTCTGCAATAGACACCCTTCACAAAAAATTTGCTGATGGAACATTATCATTATCAGAGTACGAGGAAAGAAAATCCATTCTTACAAAGGATCAGTCAAAAAAAAGTAACAGTTGGTTTTAGATTTACCAGGAGCCGGTTCTCCGGCTTCTGTTTTATTGCGTGAAACACGGGTGAATGGTATTATTAATAATTATTTTTTAAGTAAAAAAAAATTATAAAATTAAATTACTATGAGAGAAATCAAAGCGATTGTACGGCGCAACCTTGCAGGTATTGTAATCGCAACCTTGCGAAACGAAGGCTTTCTAAGTATTTCCATTTCAGAAGTGGAAGGAACCGGAAAATTTACAAGAACTCCTGATGTACTTGTTTTTAATTTACCTGCATCTTATAATAAAATGTCAAAGCTTGAAATAGTATGCAGGAAAGAGGATGTGCAGAAGATTGTTGAAATTATTCACAAATATGGTGGTACAGGAGAAAAAGGAGATGGGCTAGTCTATATATCTGAGGTTATTCAGATTTATAAAGTAAGAACCGGACAGGAAAGTATTGAAGATATATAAGAAATAAGAAGGAACTTTTAAAGTTAGATCAGCATAGAATTATTGAATCTGTTAAGGTACACACAAGTAAATTATTTAAAAAGAACCAAATTAAAATTTTAAAACTATGATGCAGAATTGTTGCGGCGGTATGGGAATACTAATGTGGATTTTTATGCTCCTGGGTGCAGCAGTTTTGGTGGCATTAATTGTTTGGCTTTTAAGAAAAAGCAGAAAGTAGTTGCAATTATTAGTTGTGACATGGACTGGTAGGAGTTCCGCTTACTAATGGAACCAGTATTTAGAACAAAAAGAATTTTTGGCGATGAAAAATCTGCAACCTTTAACTTTTATTATACCCGGCATTGCTTTGCTGTTAGCCATTTTTCTATATGTATTTTTAAGGCGAAGAACTTTCTTTAAGCGTGCTTTTACACGTTTTAGCTTTACAATAATCATCATTGCATTTCTGCTCAATTTTGCATGGGAAATGTTGCAGATGCCTTTGTATGAAGGAATGGAGCTTACGATAACATCTGTTGCCTTTTGTGGATTGGCTTCTGTAGCAGATACAGTTTTGGTTCTTTTGCTTTATTACTTTTTTGCTCTTGTTTACAGGGAGCCTTTTTGGGTACAGAAATATACGCTACAAAGAATTGTAGTACTGGCATTGTATGGTGCAACTGGCGCTATAGTGGCGGAGATCGTACATGTCTATGCGGGTAATTGGACGTATTCCCGGCTTATGCCTCTTATTCCCTTTGTAGATGTTGGGCTTTCACCGGTTTTGCAGTTTATGATTTTGCCGGTACTTACCTATTATATGAGCTTTTACTTTTTAAACAAAAAGTATAAAATTAATTTTCTAAAAATTTAAAAATTTAAATTATGAATTACTATGATGGTTATTGGGGTATGAACCTGCTTTGGTGGCTTTTTTGGATCGCTATAATTGCTATGTTTTTTTTCACCCCATTGAAAACAAGCCGGTCCACAAGAAGCAGCTTATTACACACTTTACGTAAAACTTATGCAGAAGGAAAGATAAGCACTGAAGAATATGAAGAGCGAAAGAAAGTGTTGGAGAAAGAGTTTTTAGTACGAAATAAAAAAGATAAGATAGAATAAAGACACCTCTGAAAAAAGAAATAATTAAGAAAAATAAATTTTAAAAATATAAAAAATAAAGATTATGAAAACAAAGATTATAACAATCGTTATGGCATTTATGATGCTTGGCATTGCTGGCAAAAGCCAAAACCGTTCAACATCAGCCTTAAAAGATCCAGGTCAACGGGAAGCTATATTGGATAGTATTGCAAGTAATAGTGAATTGCTGCAAAAAGTAAATGATAAAGCGAAAGGCAGCATGAATAGGATGCAAAACATGAATGGGATGAACATGGGGAGCGATACTTCAATGATGGGTATGATGAGCAACCCTGACATGATGAGTGGGATGATGGATATGATGATGAAACAATGTTCAAACGATACAACGATGTGCCGTACCATGTGTACAAAAATGATGAACAATCCAAAAATGATGGAGATGATGAAGGGAATGATGAAAGGTGATGGCATGATGGATATGAAAAGCAGCGACAATATGAAAGACATGAAGATGGATAAAAAGTAAACCAGCTTACGTTTATCTTATTCATTTAAAACAAATAATATGGAAACGATTAGAGATCATTCCAACACTTACACTTGTCCGATGCACCCTGAAGTAGTTAGCGATTCACCCGGCATCTGCCCTAAATGCGGAATGAAACTGGTTCCGAAAAGTTCTCAAAGAACAGGAGGCATGATGCGAATGCTCTGGTGGTGCCTTATACCAATAGCAATCGTATTGCTTTTACCGGTTTTTGGCATTCGCTTCGATGCTACATGGATCGTATTTATTGTATTGGCGTCTTGCTGCCTTCTTCCTATGATGATGATGCATCGCAAAGGAAACAAAAGAAAAGATGATGCTATACAATAGGGAAAAGACCAGGCGCATTTGGTACCTGAAACGAGGCGGATTTTTTGAAAGATATATTGCAATGGATGAAATAAACGGGATAACTTTTGACAAGAAAAGAATAACTATCTATAATGATTGGGTATGCTATGACTCTGTAACTAATAAGTGATAAAAAGAAATCCTCTTTCATACATGCATTTTTTAACCTTTAAATTTCCTAATTATGAGCAATCCTGCTAAACAAATTGAAGTCTTCAGGGATTTCGCAAAAAACGAATTGGAAAATCACCTGCTTGAACTAAACACAAAGTATCAAAACCGGAAGCCGGCATTCGATGATTTAACGAAGGAAGCCTATAGTGAACATCGCCAGGTTTTGGAAAACGAACTTTCAGAAAAAATAAAAGAGTTAATAACGGAAGACAACAGGTTTTTGCGACCATCTCTGGAAGAGATAAAAGAAAAATATGTTGATAAGCTGAAACCTTCATTGGTTCTATAGAATTTTATGTCAAAACCTAAATACTGTATAAACCTGTCACCGAAAGTATGAGGTATAATTATTGTGTAAACTAATTGCCGTTGTTTTTAGACAGGAG
>JALYYM010000067.1 GCA_030946565.1 Bacteroidota bacterium
GATTGAAGGTAAGTTTGCCCATCGTCACTGTATCGGGATAATTTTTCTTATAATTATCTAATGTTTGTTGCCACCCATAGGTAACACCCGATTTGCCAATAAACATAAGCGAATCGCTTTTCCAGTAGCCCTGCATGAAAGAGGGTATATCGCCATTGTTCCAGGCTTTTTCCTGGATGCTTAATACTTTTCGCACCATGGCTTCCTCGCCGGATTGTGCAAAACATACATTAAAAGAAAAGAGTGTAATAAAAATAAGAAGGCAAAAAATGTTCTTTTTCACAAGCATAAAATTTAAATGAGAAATTACGGAATAAATTTAATTCTTAATCCACAGTGGTTTCTGCATTCATTAATTTTTGCTGGCGGCAATAACGATAATTTAAAAAGTGTGCGTACAAAATGAAAAAGACTGCCGGCGCCAGGAAAATGAATTCGGTATCGTGAAAAAGTTGTTTCAATACTAAAAACAAAAACCCCGCGCTGAAATATAAAAAAGGGATAAGACTTCTATGGTGCTTACGATATCCATGCAGTACTGCATACGAACCGATGAGGAAAGCAATGCCTATCATCATCCATTCAAATGGCGCATTGTTGATAATATTAATACCGAATAACGGAAGGGAACTTACTACCAAAGGAAGAACGGCGCAATGTATGGCGCACGCTATGGAAGTAACTATTCCAAAAAAATCCCAGTTGACACGTGCATTCATAATTGGAGGCAAAAGTAGTAAATTTGCAACAACGATGCAATAATTTTATTTAACCGTCGTGTTAAAAAATCAATACAAAGTATCTGTACCATGCGGTCTGTGATTAGTACAATAACTTTGCAGCAATTTTATTAATGACTATATGAAAAAGAAATTATTATGGCTTGGCAGTTTTGTTGTCTTGCTTATGGTAGGATTTTATTTTTTTCTTTTTGCCGGCACTGATTACTACAAATCGAAATTGCCGGTATTAAATTATGTACGGGATTTTTCTTTTACCGGGCAAAATGGTAACACGGTAACACAGCATGATGTAGAAGGAAAGGTATATGTAGTCGAATATTTTTTTACTACCTGTAAAGGCATTTGCCCAAAGATGAACGCCAATATGGAAACAGTTTATAAATTATATGAAAATAATCCCGGCTTCGCAATTGTGTCTCATACTTCAATGCCAGAGGTTGATTCAGTTCCCTTGATGAAGGCGTATGAAGAAAAGATGATTGGTAAAAATCCGGCCTTTGCTGCCAAGTGGTATTTCGTAACCGGTTCAAAAGATTCTTTATACAGAGCAGCGCGTGTAAGTTATTTGCTGGATAATGATAAGAATAACAGCATCAATATCCAGGATCATTTTATTCATACACAGTTTTTTGCATTGGTTGACAAAGAAATGAGGGTGCGTGGTGTGTACGATGGGCTAAAGCCGGATGAACTTGAAAAACTAAAAGACGATATAGCAAAATTATTAAAGGAGCCTATTGAAAAAGGTAGTCCCAATCAATCGCTTTTCAATAATAATCCTTCCTAAAATATGGAACAGGAAATAGTAAACATATTAAAACAAAACCGGCTAAGCGTAACCGTTAGCAGGCAGAAAATCCTCAATTTCTTTTTGGCAGCAGATGGTGCACTTGCTCATGCGGATATCGAAAACAATATGGGAGAGTCTTTTGATCGCGTAACTGTTTACCGCACATTACAATCTTTTGTGGAGAAAGGAATTATCCATCTTATACCCACTACGGATAATTCAGTTAAATATGCCTTGTGTAAAAATGACTGCGCTCCCGGCCATCACCACGATGATCATGTGCATTTTATTTGTGGTGAGTGTGAGAAAACTATTTGCCTTGATGATATAGATATTCCTGTTGTGAAATTACCGAAAGGCTTTACTCCCAGCCGGTTTCAGATGGTGGTAACCGGTGTTTGCGGAGAATGTAAATAGAAACATTATTGCACCACTTTTTCAATCCAGTCACCCATTATTTTCAAAGCTTCAGGTGAAAAGGTTTCTTCAAGTTCGTCATATTCTGCGAAAGTACATTTGATGCAATGTTGAAATAAGTGATTAAGGCCGGGCAACTTCATTGTTTTATAATTTTTTGATTTACTTTTTTTTAGCGCTGCTTCAATCGCCGGCAAATTTAAATCAGGATCAACTTGTATATCTTTCTCTCCATTCAATGCAAGTACAGGAATAGAAAGTTTTTCAAGTGTTTTCGCCGGATCATGCACCATGAAAAATTTCCACCATTTAGAATGAAATATGCTATACGTGTTTTCAAGTGACGAAATTGCATCTTCATCATTTCCTTTAATAAGAGCTTTTAGGGTTTCAGGGGATTGCTTTGACTTCCAACTATAA
>JALYYM010000075.1 GCA_030946565.1 Bacteroidota bacterium
TTGCTGAAAGAGTTTATAAAATTGCTAATAAAAATGATAAGAAAAGCCTTTTTAAAAAAGCAGGAGTCATGCTGAGCGGCATTGTAAAAGATGATAAACTGCAGGCAAATATGTTTGTGCCTGCTTCGCAAAACAATGGCCGGATGCTGATGCGTATGATGGATAATATCAACTTTAGTATGCGGGATGATATTGTAAAATTTGCTGCCAGCGGCACGAGGCGCAATTGGAAAATGCGGCAGGAATTTAGAAGCCCGAGATATACGAGCAGGTGGGATGAATTGAAAGAAGTGTATTAGTATGGTTAAAGGTCAATAAGCCAATAAGTCAATGGTCAATATATAGCCTTTATGGACATCGTCCCATTGTGTAGGTTGTAATGCCATCACAAGCTGCTTCGCAACTGTTTTCATAGGTTTGATTATTGCAGCCACAAACATAATTGATTACCAAAGGGCAATTACAGTTTGGATTAACTGCGCCTTTTACACAATTATTGCTTGTATCTTTTTTGCAGGAAATAAAACCGGTGAAGAATAATAAAAGGAGGTAAAAGAAAATCGTTTTCATGCGATCAAATTTTCAATAATCATTCCACAATAAAACCCTATGATTCGCTAATTCTTTTTAGACATAGCTATCTCTGCGGCTTTTACAATATCCGGAGTATCGAGGCCGTATTTTTTCAAAAGATCTTCCGGTTTTCCGCTTTCTCCAAACGTGTCTTTTGTACCGATGTATTGAATAGGGATAGGAAAATTAGCAGCGGCAACATGGGCAACAGCATCACCCATTCCGCCAAGTATATTATGTTCTTCCGCGGTAACAGCACATTTGGTTTTCTGAATTGATTTTATGATCGCCTCTTCATCAAGCGGCTTTATGGTATGAAGGTTTATCAACTCAACACTTATTCCCTTTTCTTCTAAAATTTTTCCTGCTTCAATGGCTTTCCATACAAGATGGCCGCAAGCAAAAATGGTAACATCATTTCCCTCAGATAATATCTGCGCTTTTCCTATTTCGAATTTTTGATCTTCCTCTGTAAAGTTGGGCCATTTTGGCCTGCCAAACCTTAAATACACTGGCCCTTCATAGTCAGCGATAGCAAGAGTTGCAGCCTTCGTTTGATTAAAATCACAAGGAACAACAACGGTCATCCCCGGCAACATTCTCATCAAGCCAATGTCTTCAAGTATCTGGTGGGTTGCACCATCTTCACCTAAAGTAAGCCCGGCATGCGAAGCACAAATTTTTACATTTTTATTTGAATAAGCAACCGACTGTCGTATTTGGTCGTACACTCTGCCTGTTGAGAAATTTGCAAACGTGGTGGTATAAGGAATTTTTCCGCCGATTGTTAAGCCGGCTGCAATTCCGATCATGTTTGCTTCGGCTATCCCGCACTGTAAATATCTTTCAGGGAAATCTTTTATGAACGGATGTAGTTTTAAAGAGCCTGCGAGATCTGCAGTTAACACTACGACATTTTCATTTGTTTTACCCAATTCGTATATGCCTTCACCGAATCCACCTCTTGTTTCTTTTTCATTTTTGGCAACAATATCTTTAATCATGATAATATATTTTTTGAATACAAAAATTACAGAGCGTGCAAATTAGTGATAAGAAGCAGAGGATAAAAATAATAATGAAACAGTGAGTTGATAAAGAAGAAAAAGATTTCATGACAATGTTTCAACATTTTATCTAATTCGCTTTCTTTTTTATTTTGCTTTTTTGTTCAAGCAATTTTTGAATAGTTTTTTGTTTGATTTGTTCTTCGGTAATTTTTAATTCCTGCAGGTTTTTAAGATAAGTTTGAGTTTGATTCTTTAGGTTTTCTTTGACTAAATCCCATTGTACAGGAAACGTAAGAATTGGAGAGGCTGAAACATCTGCTTCTGAAATGCTTGCTATAGCGATAAAAATATCCTTCATATTGTTGTAAGGGTATTTTTGGCGATAACTTTGTATTAAGGTTTCAAAACTATACCGGGTTAATAAAAAATATAAATCATAAAAATCTTTTTGTTCTTTTCGGTTAACGACAGCATCTAATTTAAATGCTCCAATATCTTCAGGTGATGCCATACGAATGCCATCATCTTCAATCAATTTTCCTATGAAAGGTACAGCCCAATTGCATAAATCGATTTTAATTTGTTGTATAAAAAAAGTAAGTCCATTCGCAGTTTTTGAAACCCGTTCTGGTTGGTATATTTCAATGATGGCAGACAGTATTATGGTTTTATCAAAAGACTTATCTGTAAATAGATCTATATCTACGCTTACCCGGTGTCCAAACTGTAAAGCAAGCGCCGTACCGCCAACTAATCTAAAATTTTTCAATTTTTCTACCGCCATTAATTTATGGAGAACGCCTAATAAGCCGGGTGGAACTGATTGAGTTTGTAGCATACAAAATCTTTTGGTTGCAGATGAAACATAAGCGCAGCAAGAAGTACATCGCTTTTTTTAAGGCCAGTAGTAGTTTTCAAAATTGACGCTACTTTTTCTTCACCATAATAGTAAACCAGTAAAAAAATATCGTCCAAATCGCCTCTCTCAAAGACTCTGCGTATCAACCATTCTGCATTTTTTTCATAATCTAATTTACCTTCATCAATATCCCAAAAAAGGCCTTTGAAAAATTGAGGCCTTGTTTTTTCATGATTGTGTGAAAGCATTTCAAAAAAATTATAATTAATGCAAAGAATATTTTTTAAATTTTAAGAAGCTGCCTGAATTATTTATTTGATACGTATCCGCCTCAAAAGAAAATAATCAGTTCAATTGAAAATTTGGATTGTTATGAAGGGATTCATCTTCTTTAAGTTTTAATTCCCACTTCCATGCTGTGGCCATCATTTCATCAAGTGAATAACCCGGGTTCCATCCGAGAACTTTTTTTGCCAATTCATTATTTGCATACACGGCAATCACATCACCAGGCCTGCGTGCGCCGATTTCGTAATTGAGCTTTACGCCACTTACTTTTTCGAATGATTTAATCGCTTCCAACACAGTAACTCCATCTCCCGAACCGAGATTGAAAATCTCACAAGGAGCAGAATTTTTATTGCTCATTAAATATTCAAGCGCCAGCGTGTGTGCGTGGGCGATATCGCATACGTGAATATAATCTCGCACGCATGAACCATCTCTTGTAGGATAGTCATCGCCATACACAGTCATCTTGTTCAATTTTCCAATAGCAGTTTGTGTAATAGCGGGTACGAGATTCTCCGGTTTTCCTAATGGAAGTTCCCCGATCAACGTGGAAGGATGAGCCCCCACCGGGTTAAAATATCTTAGAAGAATACTTTTATTTTTGGTATTGGTGATCTCCCGCACAATTTCTTCGCCCATTTGTTTGGTTGAGCCATAAGGTGATTCAGCAGGTTTTATCGGGGTCTGTTCAGTTACCGGAATTTCATCAGGACTGCCGTAAACTGTGCATGAGGATGAAAATATAAAATTAGGGACGTCAAATTCTTTTGCGCATTTTAAAATATTTATTAGGGAAAATAAATTGTTTTCAAAATACATTAAGGGCTTTTGCACAGACTCGCCTACAGATTTATAGGCAGCGAAGTGTATGATCCCTTCTAAATCCGTGTTCTCCTGGAAAACGGCGTAGGTATCATCATAATTACAAATGTCTACTTTATAATTCTTTACTTCTTTGCCGGTAATACTTTTTACGCCCTTAAGCAAAGCCGTGGTTGATTTGGAATTGTTGTCTATGCAAATTGGTTCATATCCATTCTCAATTAAATCAACAAGTGTATGGGCGCCGATGTACCCGCAGCCTCCGGTAACTAATATTTTCTTCATAGTACAAAATAAGAAAAAATAAATCAATCGGTCATATTGCCCATTTTTATCAAACTACGGGAAAAGCAGGTCGCAAGGTTGTCAACCTTTCAACAAGTTAATTTAGATTTAAAGACTCTACTGAAAGGTTGACAACCTTTAATCCAGAACGATGAATTGAAATGCACCCATATTGACGATTTTCATCCCGGGAAAAGCAGGTGAATTGCATAATAAACCAAACCTGCAACCAGGGCGCTTATCGGTATAGTTAGCACCCACGCCCAAAGTAGATTAATGGT
>JALYYM010000078.1 GCA_030946565.1 Bacteroidota bacterium
GTACGCAAAAAAATATAACATGGTAATGATTGTGCCGGTGTATGAAAAGGAGCAGCCGGGCGTTTTATACAACACTGCAGCAGTGATTGATGCTGATGGAACTTATCTTGGAAAGTATAGAAAAAACCATATTCCACATACGTCCGGCTTTTGGGAAAAGTTTTTCTTTAAGCCCGGAAACCTTGGCTATCCTGTGTTTCAGACGAAGTATGCGAAGGTTGGTGTGTACATTTGTTATGATCGCCACTTCCCGGACGGCGCAAGAATTCTTGGTTTGAACGGTGCTGAAATAGTTTACAATCCTTCTGCAACTGTTGCGGGCTTATCACAATATTTGTGGAAGTTGGAACAGCCGGCACATGCTGCAGCCAATGGATATTTTATGGGATGCATTAATCGCGTTGGAGAAGAGAAGCCGTGGAATCTCGGCAGGTTTTATGGTTCATCATATTTCGTTGATCCACGGGGACAAATATTTTCACAAGCTTCGGAAGATAAAGATGAATTGTTAGTAGCAGAATTTGATCTGGATATGATCGAAGAAGTTAGAAACACGTGGCAATTCTTTAGAGATAGAAGGCCGGAGACTTATGGGAAATTGGTGGAGTTGTAAGGCAGCCTCATCCCTCCGAAGGAGTCCTTTGGACAACCCTTCTCCGAAAGAGAAGGACAAGACTTGTTTACATGAATGTCTTTGACAGATAAAAAATCCGTGTAAATCTGTGTAATTCGTGGCAAAAAATAATTCATGGCAATTAAAGATAACAGGCTTGCAGAATCTCAATACGCTGAAAATTTCAGCGATATTCATCCTCCTTTTGATAATAAAGAAGCTGCTCTGGTGGAAGCAAACCGTTGCCTGTTCTGTTATGATGCGCCATGTATCAAAGGCTGCCCAACGAGTATTGATATTCCAAAATTCATAAAGCAGATCACAACAGATAATATAAAAGGCTCTGCACATACTATTTTTATTTCAAACATTTTTGGCGGAGGATGTTCAAGAGTTTGTCCTGTTGAGAAATTATGTGAAGGGAATTGTGTTTATAATTTGTTGGATGAAAAGCCAATTGAGATAGCGAAACTTCAGCGTTGGTCAACGGAACCGGCAATTGAAAATAAGTGGCGGCTTTTCGAAAGAAAAGGTGTGAATTCCCCTTTAGGGGTTAGGGGTAAAGTTGCCATTGTCGGCGCCGGTCCCGCAGGGCTTTCCTGCGCACATGTACTCTCACGGGAAGGGATAGACGTAAAGGTATTTGAAAAAGAAAGTAAAGGCGGTGGCCTTATGACTTATGGTATTGCCGCTTATAAAGTCACGCCTGTTTTTTGCGAAGAAGAAGTTGATTTTATTACATCACTTGGTGGGATTGATATTAAATATGACTGTGCATTGGGCAAAGGGATAGCTCTCCAACAATTGCAAAATGATTATGACGCAGTGTATTTGGGAATAGGTGTTGGCCTGGCCAATCAATTAAATATTCCCGGTGAAGAACTGGAAGGTGTGGAAGATGCGATCAAATTTATTTACGACATAAGAACGGAAGGATTTCCTAATGTGCCGATAGGTGATAAAGTCGCTGTAATAGGAATGGGCATGACAGCAATTGATGCAGCCACACAGGCAAAACGGCTTGGTGCCAGGGAGGTAACGATGGTGTATAGACGAAGTGAAGCAGAAAAAAACTGCACACAGGAAGAATTGGATATTGCATTGCTTGATGGTTGTAAAATGCAGTGGCTTGCTGCGCCAAAGGAAATCATTGGTCAACATAACAAGGTCACAGCTCTTGTTTGTGAAATTATGGAATTAGGTACGCCGGACTATTCAGGCAAGCCGGCGCCAATCCCCACAGGAGAAACAATCACGCTTGATGTAGATATGGTAATAAAAGCAACCGGTCAAAGCCCCTTCATTGATCTTGTAAATACAAATGGTATTGAAAATAATCGGGGTAAAATTCTTTTAAAAGAAAATTCTGCGACAAATATTGCGGGTGTATTCGCCGGTGGTGATGCGGTGAATGGAGGAAAAGAAGTAGTAGATGCAGTGCAGGCGGGGAAGGAGGGAGCGGCTGCGATTTTAAAATATTTGAACCTTAAAGTTTGATCTATAAATTCGTAAATTATAATTAATAGATTGTATCAGACTTAAAAGAAAAATAAATTGTGAATAAACACCCGATCAAATTTTTCTAAACCAAATCTCCTTTTTTTTTTTTGAAAATATAAATCAGAATTTTATCCCTTTGTAGATCTTTGATAAGCTAATTGTACAGTCAATACTTTTTAAATAAATGTAGGCGTCGGAGCCATTTGCTTCGGTATCCTGCCAGGTGCGATCAGCAATTTTGTAGCTTGCCGTTATAAATGCAATATTCTGTTCTACCAAAAGATATTCTTTAAATGATGGAATTTGTTTGTAGTCGAAAAACTTTCCTTTCCTGTCATAATCTTCAGTTGAAGGAGAAAGTACTTCCACTATTAAAAGAGGGTTTGTGATAATGTCTTTTCTGTCTTCATAAAATAATGGTTTTTCACAAACAACGACCGCATCCGGATACACAAAAGACAATATTCTTGGACTGTAAACTTTCATATCACTGCCAAGTACTGCATATTCCTGCTGTTTTTCTTCCAGTAAAATATTTAGCGTTGTGATGATATTCGATGCAATAAGATTGTGATTGTAAGTTCCTCCAGACATCTTATTTATTTTACCATTATAAAATTCATGCTTCTCAATAGAATTTTCCTCGATAGCCAGGTATTCTGATATCGAATATTTTTTTGAAATATTTTCAACAAACGATTCCATAAATGCTTTTTATAAATTTACAAAAATAATGACAAAGACATGGCCAACTTATCATCCAATTTTCTCGGTATAAAATCTCCCAACCCTTATTGGCTGGCGAGTGCGCCGCCTACTGATAAAAAGATAAATGTATTGCGTGCCTTTGAAGCAGGGTGGGGCGGTGTTGTATGGAAGACGTTGGGCACACAGGTAAAGAATGTTTCTTCAAGATATTCGGCTGTGAATTTTAATGGCGCAAGGGTAATGGGATTTAATAATATTGAACTAATAAGTGACAGGCCATTAGAATTAAATCTACGGGAAATTGAAGAAGTTATTAAGGAGTTTCCTGATCGTGCAATGGTGGTTTCTTTGATGGCGGATAATGATAAACAAAGCTGGCATGAACTTATAAAAAAAGTGGAGGACACAGGTGCTCACGGACTTGAGCTCAACTTTGGCTGTCCGCATGGAATGACGGAAAGGGGCATGGGCGCTGCTGTTGGCCAGGATCCGGAAATTGCAAGAATGGTGGTGGCATGGGTGATGGAAGTGGCAAACATCCCGGTTATTACAAAGCTCACACCTAATGTACATTCCGTTGTGCCTACAGGTAAGGCAGTTGTTGAAGCAGGAACTAACGGCCTATCTCTTATCAATACCATTCAGTCCGTTACCGGTATTGACCTTGATACATTTGTTCCCAATCCTTATGTGGCAGGCAAGAGTGTATTTGGCGGTTATTGTGGTCCTGCCGTAAAGCCTATTGCATTAAAATTTCTGGCAACCATCAGCCAGGATGAAACTACAAATAAAGTTCCCGTTTCGGGTATAGGTGGCGTTAGTACATGGAAAGATGCAACAGAATTTATGTTGCTTGGCGCAAGCAATGTGCAGGTTTGTACCGCTGCAATGAAATATGGTTTTAGAATAATAGAAGATCTGTGTGAAGGCCTGAATAACTGGATGGATGAAAAAGGATTCGCTACAATCTATGATTTTATTGGCAAGTCAATCCCCGCGCTTACTCATTGGGAAGACCTTGATATTAATTATCACCATGTTGCTCATATCAACCAGGATAAATGTATTCATTGCGGGCTTTGTTACATCGCCTGTGAAGATGCTGCTCACCAGGCTATAAGCCTTACTTATGGCGATCCATACAATACTTATTCAATTAAAGAACCTGAATGCGTAGGCTGTAACTTATGTCAATTGATTTGTCCCGTTACCAATTGTATCACGATGGTAGAACATCGCGTGGCTCCTGAATACCTTAACTGGAAAGAGTTCCAGGCGAGAGGCCTCCCGCTTAATGACCATTGATTAATTTGCCTGGTTCGAATATACAGGAGCAATTTTTCTCTCAGCCTGAATGATACTTTCTACATTGTGCTTGATAGTAATTACAATATTGTTGGTAGGAATGTCATTAGCATCGTCGCCAAAAGGATCTTCAATTTCTTCGGCAATTATTTCGAGACTTGCTAATACATAAAAAATAAATGCCACCACGGGTATTACATAAAAGCCAAGGCTGAAGATAAAACCAAAGGGCAAAGTCATAATATATATGTAAACAAATTTCTTTACAAAAATGCTGTAAGATGATGGAATAGGCGTGTTCTTAATTCTTTCACAAGCACCATAAATATCATTGAATTTTTCAACATCAATGTAAGTAGAGAGCAACTGTTCTCCGTTTATTTTACCTTCTTCCTGCAGCTTATATATTCTTTTGTACATGATAGATAATATTTTTAACGGATCACTTTTCTTGTTGTCATAATCTGAAATTGCCGGGTGAGGATCCGAAAAATTAATTGGAGTGAAATCAGTGGAATCACGAAGATGGTCGCGTAGCTTGAACGAGAAAAGAGGAATAGTTTGCAAAAAGAATACCCTGTTTTTAATGTCCTCAACCGGCAAGATCGCATTTATTTTCATTGCAAGGTTTCGGCTTGTATTCACCAGTTCATTCCAGCGGATGCTCCCTTCCCACCAGCGGTCATAAGCTGAATTGGTGCGGAATACAAGCAGTAACGACAGAACAAATCCCAGTAAATTATGAAGAAGGGAAAGGTTTTTTACATACGTGTTATCGGCGCCTCGCCACCATAAAAATTCAAAACATGCCACTGCAAAGGAATAAGCGGAGATAGCTATGATCATTGGAAGTAACTTTCTGAAAGTATCTTCTTTGTGAAAGGTGAGCATGAACTTGAACCATGTCCTGGGATTATAAGTGATCATTGGGTTATTTTTTGCGAAGCTAAATTTCTGTGAATACCTATAACGCATATTAGCAATTGATATTTCATCTTCGTAAGTGTATGAAGTAATCGTTTTTTAGGGTTCAGAATAAATTTGTGAAATTGCAGTTGTTTGGCAGATTAATCATAACGGTTGGTGGCAATTATAAAAAACGACACATCAAAATGACAACAGATTATTTGGACAGTGTGAAAAAACAGTTTGAGTATTACAAAATGCTTGGAGAAAAGACATTTACTCAACTTACAGACGAACAACTTTTTTGGCAATTCAATCCAGAGAGTAACAGCATTGCGACAATAGTAAAACATCTTTGGGGCAATATGCTTTCACGTTGGACTGATTTTTTAATTTCAGATGGGGAGAAAGAATGGCGAAACAGAGATGCAGAATTTGAGAACGACATTTATACAAGGCAAGAACTTTTAGACAAATGGAATTCAGGTTGGACTTGCTTGTTTGAAACCTTAAATAGTTTGACACAAGACGACTTACAAAGAGAAATTTATATTCGTAATATGGGACATTCTGTTGCAGAAGCTATAAACCGACAACTTGCACATTATCCATATCACGTTGGACAAATCGTATGTATTGGAAAAATGGCTTGTGATGATAGTTGGACTTCTTTATCAATCCCAAAAGGAAATTCAAGTGCTTACAATGCAGATAAATTTTCAAAGCCGAAACATAAAGAACATTTTACAACCGAATATTTGAACGACAAGAAAGAATAACTGCCACCAACAACATTGGGTTTTGCAATAGTGGGGCAGACGGAATAAATTTCGACTTTTGTGCTACTATTTTGCTTCAGTTCAGGCAGACGAATATAAATTTGGCTTATGAATAAAACATCAGCAATATTGCAATCATTGGGCTTCAGTTATGGGCAGACGGAATTCTAATTCCCCACCATCGCAAGGCCTTGCTCGATTGATGGCATTAGATCGATTAAATCAATCGGACAGGATTAAAATTTTATAAAAATATTTTTGAAAAATTTATAGATATGCAGGTATTGGCGTTTGGAATTGCAAAGGATATATTCAATAGCTCAGCAGTTGAAATTGATGAGAATGAAATAAATAATGTAGATCAATTAAAATTGTTTCTTGAAAAAAAATATCCCCGCCTTGGCGGGTTAGGATCATATATGGTTGCGCTCAACAACGAGTATGCTTCAGGCAGTGAACAGATTAGTGAAGGTGATGAAGTTGCTATTATACCACCGGTAAGTGGTGGATAATAAAATAGATCAACATTGAATATTGATATAAAAATATTAGCAGAGCCCCTGCAAATTCAATCATGCATTGACTGGGTAATGGCGCCCGAAACAGGCGGTATCAATGTGTTTATTGGTACAGTGAGAAATATAACGAAGGGGAAAAATGTTATACGGCTTGAGTTTGAAGCTTATGAATCTATGGCGTTGAGTGAAATACACAAGATCGCTAATGATGTTTTTAAAAAATGGCCGCTACAAAGAGTGTTGATTCATCATCGCACCGGGGTTTTACAAACGGGGGATGTGCCTGTTGTTATTGCCGTTGCTGCTGCCCACCGTGACGCTGCGTTTACTGCCTGCCGTTATATAATAGATACTTTAAAGCAAACGGTTCCAATTTGGAAAAAAGAAGTATTTGAAGATGGTGAGGTTTGGGTGGCGGCCCATCCTTGACGTGGAAAGTAGGTTAGGTAAAAAGCTGAAAAGGTTGAAGAAACGTCCAATTGCTTACCCCGCTTAAATGGGCGCTAACTTTACTTACTTTTTTTATTCCAGTCCTGCAAACCTCCTTCCAGGGAAAATATTTCCGCCTCGGGATATTCCCTTTTAAGCAACTTACCTGCCTCGCCACTTCGCTTACCGGAGGCACAATACAATACGACAGGTTTTCCGAAATTTATTAATGATGATTGTTTTTCAATCTCACCTACCGGAATATTTTTTCCGCCAATGTTGTGTGATTGATGTTCTTCAAAACTTCTCACATCAATTAATTCATAAGCATTTGTGTCAATTACCTTTTTTAAATCCTCTGCAGAGATTACCGGAATCTTCATTGTTTCCTTTAAAGCAGTGATGTTTGTTTTGGTAACAGAGCCTGCATTTATAATTCTGCTTTGCATTGTTTGCGCATCGAACAACATCATTTTTCCTGCAAGCACTTCGCCTTGCTTCGTAATATATTTTATTACTTCATTTGCCTGCATACAACCTATTATTCCTGCAAGCGTTGGAATCACGCCGCCTTCGGCACAATTAGGAACCTGCGTTGCATCAACTGCTGGAAAAAGGTCGCGGTAATTGGGTGAGAAAGTGCCATCATTGTTGGCTACATTCCAAACACAAACCTGTCCTTCATATTGATAGATCGCCGCATATACTAAAGGCTTTCTATTTAAAACACAAGCATCATTCAACAGATATTTAGTTTCAATATTATCAGTGCAGTCAATAACCATGTCGTAACGGTCAACTATATCCATTGCATTTTCTGAAGTAATTTTTACATCATGTTCAATCAATGAAACACCGGGATTTTGCAATTGTAATTTTTTGCACGCAATAGCCGATTTCTTTAAACCTACTTCTGCAGGTGTATATAAAACCTGCCGATGAAGATTAGTTATTGAAATGACATCATAATCAGCAATACCTATTGTTCCTACACCACATGCGGTTAAATAAGTAGCTGCAGGGCAGCCAAGACCACCTGCACCAACGATCAATACTTTTGCATTTTGTAAAAGTTGCTGTGTTGATTCATTAAATCCCGGCAGGGCAAGCTGGCAACTATATCGTTGAAAATTAGGTTGCATCATTTACGGGTAATTTTTCTTGCAATACTTTTTGCATCTCTTCAAATTCTTCTTTTGTATTTACATTGGACAGCTCTTGCGAATTTTTACTTTGGACAATATTGGTGTCCATATTCCGCAAAGCTTTGCCGGGGCAATTATAACCCTGCGATAAAAGTGATAATAAAACAGGATAGCTTTTGGGTTCCCAAATGGTAATCAGCGGTTCAGGAAAATGGTTGTAAGGGCTCTCATAAGAAGTAGCCATTGACGAAGTATTTCTATTGTCTGTTAAATATTGTAAAGAGCCGGCATTTAGTAAGGGAAGATCGCAGGCGACTACCAGCCAGGCTGCATCCGGCTTCTCACGGAAGGCTGAAAGTATGGCGCCATACGGCCCAAGCCCCGTGAATGCATCTGGAATTGTTTGATAGTTATTGTCAATTTCATTTTGCTGCTCAACCCTGCACGAAATGTAAGTTTCATTACAAAGCTCCTTTAAAATATCTGCTACATAATATTGCTGCTCTTTTCCGTGCCATTTGATCAAGCCTTTGTCATTGCCCATTCTTACACTTTTGCCACCGGCTAATACCAAACCATTTAGTATCGGTCTTGATTCATCTAATTTCTTTTTTAAAAATTCAACAACCTGATTCGTTTCACTAAGCTTATAAATGGGTAGCTTCTCCCAGGCAGGTAGCGCTTCTTTTATGAAATCAAAAACCTCTGTGGCACTCTCTTCTAATAAAATAAGTTCAACATTAGTTAGTTGTGAAACTCTTTTTTTTAATGATGCTTTTTTACTTTCATCAATTATTACTATTTGTGATTTCGCTTCGAAGTGATTTCCATTTATTAAAACATAATCAGCCTCGTTAAACACTTGCCTATAACTGAAATGGGTAAACGCTTTTGTAAAATTGAATTGTTGATAATTAATGTGATCGGTATAGCTTATAACGGCGCCAGTTTTAAGATGAGCCGGAAGAGTGGCGTCAGTTTCCGGTACATGGTGTGCATCAACATAGGCGCTTTTAAGTTGCGGTAGCAATTCAAATACATCATCCGCCAACTTTTTAATCGCGTTGCATTGCCCGCCAACGATCGCCCATTCATTACGATGAAAATTTCCGTAGGCAGGCCTGGATAAATCGTTGTGTTTTTTATGTTCTTTTAAAATCATTTTTACCTCCTGTTTTTTCTATCAGCTTTATTTCCTTTATCACAATATCATGGCTCAATGCCTTGCACATATCGTACACGGTAAGAGCCGCTATGGATGCTCCTGTCAGCGCTTCCATCTCTACACCTGTCTTCGACGTAATGGTTGCGGTGCATTCGATCATTAATTCATTGCTGTTGATTTGAATTTCAATTTTACAATTATCCAAACCCAGCGGATGGCAAAGGGGAATTAACTCGCCGGTTTTTTTCGCAGCCATTATGCCGGCAATAATCGCGGTCTGAAACACCGGGCCTTTTTTTGTTTGTTTGTCTCCCGCAATTAATGTATTCAATACTTCTTCGGGCAACACAACTATGCTTTGTGCTACAGCTTTGCGAAGCGAAATTTTCTTTTCACTCACATCTACCATCATTGCTAATCCTTGTTCATTTACATGTGAAAATTCCGGCATGTGCTCAATTGATTTACTAGATAATTTTTTGTTGAGGACGTTCAGCTTCTTTTTTTATAAATATTTTTCTCTTTATAAAAATATTTCCTTGTAAGGCCATATCCTGAAAGCTTCTCCCTTTGTAAAGTTATTTTGTTCCAATGGAAGTTCCATAAAAGCATCGGCCAATACAAGATTTCCAAAATCACCGGAGCCGTTGCCTTCGCATGGAACCGCGTGTAATGTACCATCATTATTAACATTCAATTTCACCTGGAGAAAATATTGCAATGCCGTTGCGAATGAAATGTCCTTATCAAGTATCGCATAAACTTCTGGGGTAAAAGGCAGTTCCAAACAAGCTTTGAGCCAAGGCAACACATACCGCGTTGCACACATGAATGTTGAAACAGGGTTTCCGGGCAAGGCAAATATTATCGTTCCATTTTCATGGCTGCCAAACCAAAAAGGCTTACCGGGCTTTTGCTTTACTTTATGAAAAAGTTTATTTACAGATAACTCTTCAAGTGCTTGCGGCACATAATCAAATTTGCCCATAGAAACACCGCCACTTAAAATTATGGCGTCATAGTTTTGCAGGCATTGGTTGACTTGCTCTTTTATCGTCGCCGCGTTGTCAGGTATATGCAACATATCAGCATTTACTTTCAATTGACATAAGGCCGCTTTTATTGTGTAATTATTGGAGCGCCTTATTTGGAATGGTGAAGGCGTTTGATCCACTTCCACCAATTCATCCCCTGTAGAAATAATTATTATCCGAGGAAGTTTTTTTACTGCGAGTTTTGTTTTACCAATAGATGCTGCTACACCAATTAATGCCGGTGTTATTAACTGCCCCGCCCTTGCTACCACTTCATTTTTTATTTTATCTTTTCCTTTTGAATGAATACCATTTCCTTTTTTAATAGAATTTAATATTATCGTTGCCATGCCGTTTTTTATCTCCACATCTTCATAACCAATCACTGTATCTGTAGACTCTGGCAAGCCTGCGCCGGTCATTATTTCAATACATGCATTCTCATTATTTATCTCTACAGGCGTGCTGCCTGCAGCCTGCGTTGCTATTATATTAAATGAGCGGATACCTTTTTCGAGCGAACTATGTTTAAAGGCAAT
>JALYYM010000086.1 GCA_030946565.1 Bacteroidota bacterium
ATGCTCTTTTTGATTTTTAATATAATTAATGATCATGTCTTTTTCTCTTATAGAATAAGTGAAGGCTCCATACTTATCTTGCCAACCTTCAAATTCAGGAAACTTTCCGCTTTGTTTCATCCATATAATGCTGGCTACTTTTATGTTCTTTACATAATCACTTAAACATATTGTAGGATGAAGATCGGACATGATATGGATGTGGTCTTCGATACCATTAATGCGATACAGTTTACACTTTTTATTTTTTATTATACCGTAGATGTATTTAAATAACTCGGCTTCAAAATTTTTGTTGATTGTTGGCTTACGGTTTTTTGTTCCGAAAACTATCTGGTAAAAAATCTGGCGATAAGACATGTGGTTATAGTTTTGATTGACTAATAAGATCACATTCAACTCCTATCGGAGTTGTAATCCATGTTACAGGTTTCATCCACCGGTTTCACCGATGGTTATTAAAATTTAAGCCCTTCGGGCTATCGGCCAAACTCTATAAGTGTTGGTTCATTTGAAATCAAAACCAATATTTTGAAAAAGTCCTACTCAAATCATTTATATAGAAATCATCTACCCCAGTCCAATCTCCCAATGTCTTGGTGGTATTTCAACATCCACAAACCCGTTTCCTATCAACCGGTTTTTAAACTCCAGTTGCACATCATAATCACCATGAACCAAAAATAATTTCTTGACCTGTTTGGCATCCTGGCAGGCGAGCCATTGGCTCAGGTCATTGTAATCTCCATGAGCGCTCATACTCCTTATCTCCCCTATTTCTGCGTTCACTTCATGCACCACACCAAATATGCCGACTTCCTTTGGATGAAGCTTTAATCTTCCTCCCAAAGAATGTGGCTCGCAATAACCGGAGAATAAAATAGCATTGCGGCTATTCTCAATATTATTACTGATATGGTGTTTAACCCTTCCTGCATCTGCCATTCCGCTGGCTGAAATAATTACACAAGGCTCGTTTAAATAATTTAGCGATTTACTTTCTTCCACACTCTGCACAAATTTTAAACCCTTAAAAAGAAAAGGATCATGATCGTTTAATAATATTTTTTGAATGCGGCTATTAAAATCCTGCGGGTAACTTTCCATCACTTTTGTTGCTTCGAAGCTTAAAGGGCTATCAACAAAATATCTCAAAGCAGGCAGCCTGTTTTCATTTTCGAGCTGGTTCAATGAAAATAAAATCTCCTGCGTGCGGCCCACACTAAAAGCGGGAATTATCAGTTTTCCTTTTTTCTGCAAACAGGTTTTCGTTATCCAGGCTAAAAGATCGTCAGGTGTGCTGGCGCTTCCTTCGTGTAATTTATTTCCATAAGTTGATTCTATAATGATGTAATCAGCCTGCGGAAATTCATCCGGAGATTTCAATATTACATCCCGGTATCTTCCAACATCTCCGGAAAAAGTAAGGCGTGTTTCTTTCCCATTTTCCTTAATTTTTAAATGCACAGTTGTGCTGCCAATTATGTGCCCGGCATCAAGATACATGAACTGAACATTTTCGTCTATCGTATGCCACTGCCCGTAATCAACCGTCACAAAATATTCAACAGCCTTCACCGCATCTTCAATTCCATACAAAGGAAGCAGATACGGCTTGCTTTGTGCAGCGCGGGTCTTGTTCTCAAACTTTATATCATTTTCCTGTATGCCGGCGCTATCCGCCATCAGGATTGCAGAAAGATCTTTCGTCGCAGGTGTAGCAAATATTTTTCCATTAAAACCCTCCTTCACCAATTTTGGAATAAGCCCACAGTGATCCACATGCGCATGCGAAAGAATTAAATAATCCACTTCTGCAGACACGAAACCAAAGTCGCGGTTCATCTCATCTGTGTCCTTGCCCATACCCTGGAACAAGCCACAATCAAGCAAATATTTTTTTCCATTTTGCAACGTAAGTAAATGCTTCGAACCGGTAACAGTGCGGGCTGCGCCGTGAAATGCAATTTTCATAAATTATTTATTAAGTGAGATTAGTAAAATTCAAGCTTGTAAATTAAAAGATTTTTTGGGGCTGTCATCGCTATTTCTATGGTCATCTTTTGTTCGGGCTATCCGCTGCAAGTCCGGCACAAGACCTGCGCACGCTGGCACACAGAGCCTGCCGAAGTGGCTTCACCGGGCTTTCCGCTACTATCCCGCAGCCCTTCATCTATCGCTCATATTATCAGCATTGCACAACCGTAAATTTTTTTTTATTTCGCTACAACAAGTTCCACATAAAAATCCTATTTCTTTT
>JALYYM010000091.1 GCA_030946565.1 Bacteroidota bacterium
TGAGGTAATATAATTATTAAGAGCAAGTACATAATCTGTGATTTTGATGTCCCCGGTTTCGAGTAATCTTCCGTTTACATCTATCAAAGTTTTTATGTATTCGATCTGTTTATTTATTGGCCCGCTAAGCCCGTCAAGCGCAGAAAGCTGTTGTTGTAACTGTTGAACCTGCTGTGTATATTGAGTTGTAAAGAATTCTTTTTGCCGCTGCCGTGTACGTTCGAGGATGTCTATTTTCGTGTTTTGTAATTGTCTCTGATGCCCGTCGTATATTGGTATGGAGAAATTTATACCAACACTTGTTCCGAAATTTTTGTAGGGTGCATTATAAAAGGTTGTCTGGTAACCTGCATCGGCAAAGAGGCTTACTTTAGGCCGGTAACCTATAGCAATTAATGCTTTCTCATTAATAAGCCGGAGGCTATCTACTTTATATTTTAATAAAAAAGCTGAGCTGTCGGTAATGTAATCTTTTACTATTTGCAGGTCAGGTTCAGCAACAGATGCGGTTACTGTGTCAACAATTCCTGCCAGGTAGTTTAGCGTTGCATAATCATTTTTATATTGAAACAGAAGTTGGCTGCGGGTTAATTCCTGCTGCTGAAGGGTTACCAGGAAGGATAGATAATCAACCTGCTTGTAAACATTTTTTTGTGTGAGCTTTTTAAGTATCGAATCTTCGTTGCTTAGAAGGTTTATTATTTCATCATTAAAATCAATCTGCAATTGATCGCCATACGTGGTGATGTATTGGGTAATGATTGTTTTTTTAATATCCTGTCTAGTGATCTTTGAAGAAACGGTTATTGAATCACGCTGCAACTGAACGCTATTAAATCGCAGGCTAAGATTTCTTTTGTTGTAGACTTGTTTGTTCACTGCAATCAATGCTGAAAGTTGCTGCCCGTTTGTAATCGCAACATCATACCCATAACCCTTGATGATTGGTGCGTAGTAAGTATTTCCATTACCAGTAACCTGGTAGCGATTTGCAGCAACAACCAACTGGCTATCTATACTATTTGATAAAAGTAAATTGCGGTACTCTAAAAGCTGCGGGCTGTTAGTTACGGATTTATTTATAAAATAGGAAAGATCTTTTGTTTGCGCTGTGCCAAATAATGGCAACATAAAGGCTATCAGAAGTATGACCGTGTATCTTTTCATCCACATAAATAAAAAGCCGTCCCGTGGTTACGGAACAGCTAATATCTGTAATTAAAATTTATTATTACTCTGCTTTTACAAAATTTCCATTCTCATCAAATACGATGTCCTTGCCATGAACTTCTGCTTCATAAGATAATTTGCCCTTTGCATCTGTTACCTTTCCCGCTTCC
This sequence comes from Bacteroidota bacterium, assembly GCA_030946565.1. The sequence continues at coordinate 1,341 of JALYYM010000091.1, forward strand.
GTAATCTTCGCGCCGTTGTAATGTTGCTTTACGTAAGTAACCACCTTCGCTGGAAGCTGGCTTACAGGCATAGCATTTACGATTTCAATAAAGTTACCAGACGGGGTATATTGCACAGAATTATCTTCGCCGGATTTTCCGCCCCAGTTGGCTTCATAATTTCCGTTTTCTTTTTCCCATGTAACATTTTTTGCATCAGTATATTTTGTCGCGAGAGCTGTTTTAACTGCAGTTGGAACTTTTATACTTTCTTTTCCTTCATGCTCTTTTTCCTGCGCAAACGTCGCGCTGCTTAGCGCGAAAAAAATTGCGATAATATTAAGTTTTTTCATCATAGTTTTTTTTTGTGTCATTAATCATGCAAACTTATAAACTGAATCTGGTAAAAACTTGAAGATACTGTTTCATCCAGGGCCGGAGCCGCCGGTCGGACTGGCATAAGAAAAAAAATATAAAAGAAAATCAATGAAACTTATAAATAATTCCGGGAGAGAGATGCCCATAAGAATATTGTAAATTAAATGATATGGTGTTTTTCTTTTGCCCCGGCGCTTTTAATTTAGAATAGCGATGGTAATTATTTACAACCTGCTTGCCAGATAAGTATCCTAATGCGGCACCCACAAAAACATCGGTAGCCCAATGTTTGTTTTCTGTTATCCTGCTAAGGCCAATCATAGTTGCAGCGCTGTATGCAATAATTGGAATAAGTGGCTTGTTTTTATATTCCAAAGCAAAAACTGTTGCTGCGGCAAAGGCAACCGTCGTATGCCCGGAAGGGAAGGAACTGTAGAGTTTTTTTCCGCTATTGTTTACGGCGGTTTTAGAAAAAGGCCCTAAAAATTTCGGTTCAGGTTCAGTGCCGGTTCCATAATAAGAAGGCCGGGTGCGGCCGGATATAAATTTTGAAACGCTCTCAACTGCGGCGCCTGTTAAATACGCTTGCGTGGCAAGTAAGGTGGTAGCTTTCATTTTTTCATTCTTGAAAATAAAACCATAGGCGCCAAATAACGCAAGCGTGTAGCCTTCATAGTTACCTCCGAAATTTGTAACGTATTTACTTATATTATTTAAGCCTGTATTTTTATTTCGAAGCTTTAAAGCGCCATGCTGAATTGGTTCATCAGCAAATGAAAGCGCCACCGTTGCTAAGGTGAACTTGCCAAAATTGCCCCAATCTTTTTTGCTCATGTGAAACGGCTTGGTAAATGTTTGCTTAAAGTCGCTGGCAAGAAGAGTAAAGTAAGTATTGAAAGTGATCCTGGTACTTTCATTATATGCAATGGGCGCTATATTATTTACCTGCCCTCCTGCACTATCTGTCTTTCTGCTCAGGCTGTCCAGTTTATTAATTAGCGTATCAGTCTGTTGGGAAAATCCTGCGGCTGGAAGAAAAAATAATGCAACAATGAATAGTTTCATTTTATAGCGCATAGGTTGTTTTTCAAATTTTATATTCTAACATGGTTTGCATTAAAAAAAGCTTACATCTTCAAATATTGAAGTAACTAATAGTTAGCTCTTTTAATAAATTTACCCTCTTCATTAAAAACCAAAGCCTGGCCATTTAAAGCCGTTTCATAGTTTATTTCACCACTATTTTTTGTAACTTTTTTGGCTTTACTAATTTTTTGATCCTTATAATTTTCAGATAAATAATTTTTTAATTTTTCGGGAAGTTCGGAAGTCATTATGATTTTTTCGCTTTGCAGCAAATCTCCGTTTTTGTTATATAGCAGTGATATATTTTCACTGTCGGTTTTAAACGCAGCTTCATAAACTGAATCTTCTACTTCCCATTCAGCTTCAATAGTTGGGTGTTGTTTTTTAAAACTGTGTAATACTTTTTTTGGCACCTGCCATGTTTCAAACTTTTGTTCGCATGAGCTTGAAATGATTATAAAAAAAACAAATGGCAGGAAACTCCCTTTCATCAGGTGGCAAGTTGAACGGACGAAATTAGTAATGGAATCTGTATAGAATTTGAAGAAATGGTAAAGTGTTACCGGTCAGTGAAATTGTCTTGTTCAAAATTAATTACGATTGTATGCATAGGTTCATCATAATTATAAGCAACATCAAAGCCGCATGTATCGCATATTTTTTTTACAATAGCCAGTCCAAGGCCAAGGGAGTCTGCTGTAGCATCACTTTTTCTGAATCTTTCAAACAATTCATTTGTATTTACTGAAGGCTCTTTTCCTGTGTTTGAAACAGATAAACTATTTCCAGACAAATTAATTTCTATCCAGCCGTTTTTATAATTATGCTTTATGGTATTGGTCATAATATTTGAAATAAGTATTTCCATTAATGACCTGTTAGCAAGCAAATGCACAGCAAGGCTAATATTCTTTTTTATAGAAATATTTTTAGCGTTTGCAAGCTCTTCATAATTATTTATATGATGTAAAAGAATGTCTGAGAGGTCTACCTTTTCTACATCTATAAACTGGCTGTTATCTATTTTGGTTAATAATAATAATGATTGATTTAGCCTTGAAAGCCTGTCTGTGGCTTCATTCAGGGCGGAAATGCAATCAACCTGCATGGCATTCATGTTTTCAGATTGCATCAGCAACTCAAGTTTCATCTTCATTATTGCAAGTGGCGTTTGTATTTCATGCGATGCATTTTCTGTAAAATTCTTTAGCGTTTCATAGTCGCTACTTACCTTATCAGTCATTACTGCCGCAGTTTTATTGAGTTCTTCAAACTCGGTGATATTTGTGTAGTTTAACTGCAACTTGTTTTTTGAAGAAATATTAAATTGCTTTAGTTGTTCAACAGTAGAATGAAATGGCATCCATAATTTTCTAAGTACAAAGCGGTTAACAATTATCAACACTACCAGTAGCAGTATAATTATTAATAGTGTAATTCTCACTATAGTTTTGATAAGATATTCAGTTTCTTCCTGAGATTTTTTTACAATAGCCTGGTACACCCTGTTTTTGACAGTTATGGGAAAAGTGAGCTGGCGATACAATTCATTTTCCTTTTCTCCGGGACTAAAAAATTCTTCGGTTGTAAATTTTCGGGGTGGTACTTTGTTAAGTAAAGTATCAAATGAAATCTGCTGGTCCTTATAAATGGATGCATGCGGCAGGGAGTCGTTGTTTTTCACAAACTCTCTTATTTCCTGTTCCTCAATTTCAAGGTCATGATTAAGCTGGTGAAGCAGCAACACATGCAGCATATAATAATAAACAAAGCCGCTTAGAAGAAGTACGCCAATAATAATGGGAATATTTATCCGGTTATACTTTGATAATAATTTCATCAATCTGAAAATTTGTATCCTATCCCATACACCGATTTTATATAGTCTGCATCACCGGCATCAGACAATTTTTTTCTGAGATTTTTTATATGCGTGTAAATGAAATCAAAATTTCCGCCCATCTCATCGCCCCATAGGTGGCGGGCGATGGCATCTTTTGATATTACTCTTTTTTTATTGCTTATAAAATAGAGGAGCAGATCAAATTCCTTCCTGGTTAATGTTACAGGATTACCGTTTACTGTTATTGATTTATTTTGAGTGTCTATTTCGATGTTGTGAAATTTTATCACATTGTGCCCGTCAAAATTTTTTCTTCTTATAATGGCGGCGATCCTTGCGCTTAGTTCCGGCAGGTGAAACGGTTTGGCTAAATAATCATCCGCCCCCATGTTGAGGCCGCTGATTTTATCATCTAATGAATTTTTTGCTGAAAGAATCAGCACACCATCATTTTTATTATTTTCCTTCAGGCTCTCCAGAACCTTTAGCCCATTGCCTCCCGGCAAAGATATGTCGAGTAATATGCAATCGTAATCGAAGGATTCTGTTTTATGCACTGCTGAGTTATAGTCAATCGCTGTATCGCAGGAATAATCCTGCGAAGTGAGATAAGTAGCAATACTGTCACTCAACTCTTTTTCGTCTTCTATGATAAGTATTTTCAAGTTTTTTGCAAAGAATACATGTGAATTTGAAGAGATTTTGAAGTTGTATAAATTGCTATTTTATAAGCCGTGCAAAATCTTTAACTTTTATAAAGCTAAAAAAAATCCTTCAGCTTTTCCCTGAGCTCAGCCGGCATTTCACAACGCTTCATTGTTGTTGCTTCCATAAAATACAAAGTGACATCTCCTACATTCAACAATTCATTTTTCTCATTATATATTTCGCTATGAAAAACTATTTTATGGTGAACGGGAATCTCTCTTAAAGTAGTTACTACAGTTATTAGATCGTCGTAAAGAGCAGGCCTTAAAAATTTGCTATGTATATCTATCACAGGAAGTATAATGCCGGCCGCTTCAATAGACTTATAAGTGATGCCAAGATTTCGCAAGGAATCGGTGCGGCCTATTTCATAGAACTGTGCATAATGCCCATGATAGACGACACCCATCTGGTCAGTGAGCGCATAATGAACTCTTATTTGTGTTTTGTGTGTGTACAATTTTTTTTAAAATTAGATATGATCAAAAAAAACGCAACTTTATTTATAGCTGTGTTCAAGCAATAAGTGCAGCTTTTTCCATATTATGTGAGCTTTGCATACATTAAATAATAATTTGGATTTCGCCGGGCCAAAGTACAATTAAACGAATGTTGCTGTAACAGGTTTTTGATATCAGGCCAATGATGTTGAAAATAAATATATAGCTCTTTGTTTTTAATATTGCCCAAACGGAACAATACTATTTTAGGCGCCTTGCCAGATGATTGGATAGCCCTATAATAAAAATCTTTATCGCGGGTGAGAATAGTATAATTATTCTTTACTGCTATTTTCCATACTTCCGTATCGGGAAGAGTATCTGAAATATCTTTTATAAATAAAAAATTGTCCTGTGCAAAATATACAAAACTTGCAGGTAAATTAATGTCAACAAAAAAAATCATGTGTGCTGTAATAATATATCGCTTGATACCGGGGACAATTCAGAAAGCTTAGCTGCATATAAGAGTGAAGCTAATAAATCTTCTTTTTCTAAAAATGGAAAGGCTGCTAAAACTTCTTCAAAACTATCGCCGGCGCTTAGATGCTCCAGCACCATAGTAACTGTCATACGTTTACCCTGTATCGTGGGTTTGCCGCCACAAACGCCGGGAATACTAGTGATACGTTCTAAAAGATTTTCCAAAATGTAAAAATTGATTAATGAAATTACGATATTATCAGGTATCAGGTATCAGGTATGAGGTATCAGTTATGAGGTATCAGGTATGAGTTATGGGTATCAGGTATGAGTTATGAGTGATCAGTTAAGAGTTGTCTTTGCCTAAGATAGCTTGACCTGGTTATGTAAATTATAAATTGAACAATTTCATTTGTAATGAATTTTCTTTTATCTGGCTAATTGTAAATATTTCCATTTTTACTCTTCTTTCCATCGGTATTTCTTTTAAGGCTATTTCATAATCATTCGGCGTTGTCTTAATGCTCCAATGCAGTCTATCGTTATAATGATTAATTGCCTGTTTTACTTTTACTTTCAGTTCATCAAAATCTGCTATTGGCCACCTGTTTAAATATTCATTTTTAATAGTTCCGTTAGCTCTTTCACTATGTGCATTTTCCAATACATCTATGCACATACTTATTGCTATTCCATAATCATCTAATAAGTTTGTGTAATCATCACTTACATATTGCGAACCTCTGTCTGAATGATGAATCAACTGTTTTTTATAATCATTTATTCCTCTTAATATAAGTGCTGTCTGCAGAGCATTGATATTGTTCTCTGCCCTCATATTATCGGCTACTGAATAACCTACTATTTTTCTTGAATAAACATCCATTATTAGCACTACGTAATAGTGTTTATGATTCAATGGAAAATAAAAAATGTCACTCACCCAAACCTGGTTTACATCTGTAAACCGTTTGCCACCCAAGAGGTTTGTAAACCGATTACTTTTTACACTATAGGTTGTTCTATGCGGCTTATCCAGTAAGCTCTTTAACCTGTAGCCTTCTCTTAGTCCTAAAGATATAAAAGCATCTCGCCCTATACCTTCCGGCCTAAATTGCTCATACACTTTTCTTAACCCCATACCTGGATGCAATTCTCTTATTGACGCTATAAATCCTACATAACAAGGCTCTTTCAATTCTATATGCACAGCTCTTTTTAAAGCATCAAAATGACCTTGTTTACTAATACCGTTTAAAGCATACAAACCATTCATTTCGTAGGTATGCTTATTTTTTCTAAACCACTCAAGTGTTGTTGTTCGTACTTTTTTTTTAAATCGTAACCTAACTCTTCACTTGATATTTCTAAAGCCTTATTCAGATAGTCAATCTCCATTTGTTTTTGACCTATAATCCGTTCCAGTTCGGCTAACCTTTGTTGTAAATACAATGTTTTATGTTGCTCACTTTCCATTTGTACAACTGTTTTAGTTCCTTTTTCAATACTTGAATATAAGTATATCCATCTGTAAACAGTGGTTCTGCTGATACTGTGCAGCTTACATAAAACAGCAATACATAAAACTCCTTTCTCAATTTCTTTTATCTTTTCCCGTTTAAAAGCTTCACTAAAATAACGATTATATTTCCCACTAATAATCTCTTTCTTTGCAGTTGATTTTGACATTGATACTTGACGTTTGGAGTCAAGCTATTTTAGGTAATGACAAG
>JALYYM010000110.1 GCA_030946565.1 Bacteroidota bacterium
TGTCGGCGCTAATTACATTAGTTATCCAGCAATTTGCTGCTAATAAATTGGGCATCTTTATTTCCTTATGTATTATTCTCACCTGCTTCATTTATGAAATTACTTATAAGAAAATTTCTGCAACGAAACATCCGTAAATAATTATTTAGAAATCATAAAAAAATATTTTAAACATGCTACAAATAATGAACAACCTCCCCGAAAATGTATTAGGCATTTCTGCAGAAGGAAAAGTAACCGGTAAAGATTATGAAGATGTATTAATACCAGCGGTGGAGGAAAAATTAAAAACACATCCAAAGATGCGGATGCTTTATCACCTTGGAAATACATTCGATGGGTTTGACCTGAGCGCTATGATGGATGATGCCAAAATAGGTATGAAGCATTTATCCGCCTGGGAAAAAGTCGCCATGGTATCTGATCATCATTTGATAAATACGTTTGCAAAATTTTTCGGCTATCTCCTTCCCTGCGAAGTGCGTGTTTTTAAAAATACAGAATTAGAAGAAGCAAAAAAATGGATTGCTGAAGCATAAGTTGTACTTTACTATCACGATTGCATAAACGGCAGACATGGGTGAAGAAATACTACATCTTATTCCGCCAGGAATTTTCAGGTTTATCCTGGTCGTTTTATTTTCATTACTTATAGGGCTGGAGCAGAGAGGCCGTTATATCAAAGAAGAATTTGGCACCCGCTTCGGTACTGACAGGACATTTACGCTGATAGGAATTTTAGGATTTATCCTGTATGTCATCAGTCCGCAAACGCTGCTCCCTTTTCTCGGCGGCGGGTTGGCCATTACCGTTTTACTTGCCATTAATTATTACCAGAAAATAATTATACAAAAGAAATTCGGTATCACTTCCTTTGTTATTGCGCTGATCACTTACTGCCTTGCGCCGCTGGTGTACACGCAACCAAACTGGTTGGTGCTTTTAATAGTGGTGTGTGTACTTATCCTGACCGAATTAAAAGATACGCTCTTTCAGTTCTCCAAAAACTTTGACAACAATGAATTCATCACGCTGGCAAAGTTCCTCGTAATTGCCTTTGTGATACTTCCATTGCTCCCTGATAAAATCATATCTCCGATTTTAAATTTTTCTCCCTATAAATTCTGGATGGCGATAGTAGCGGTATCCGGCATTTCTTACTTTAGTTATTTGCTTAAAAAATTTGTGTTCCCCGACTCAGGAATTATCCTCACCGGCATATTGGGTGGCATGTACAGCAGCACGGCAACCACCATTATACTCGCCAAAAAGAGTAAAGAACTTCCTGAAAATAACAAAGTGGCTGTCGCTATCATTCTTGCCACAACAATGATGTATGTACGATTGTTTTTACTGGCGCTGTTCTTTAATAAAAGCATAGCAATGGCACTCGCCCCGGCATTTGCGATTTTCATTGTATTGTCTGCTCTTGTTGCTTTATACTTTTTGAAATTTAACCACAGCAAAAAACAACAGCCCGATGTAAAAACATTACCACCACACACCAACCCGCTTGAATTTAAAACTGCTTTAATCTTCGCAGCGCTCTTTATATTTTTTGCTGTCATTACAGAGTTTGTAACCAAACGTTATGGCAGCGGCGGAATAAATGTGTTGTCATTTATTGTCGGCGTTACAGACATTGATCCTTTTATCCTAAACCTGTTTCAAAGCAAATTAAATATTGCAGATGGCGTAATTGTAATGGCGGTAGTGAATGCTGCAACAAGTAATAATTTATTAAAGATGATCTACGGAATTATTCTCTGCGACAAATCCCTGCGCCGGCCTTTGATAGTGGGTTTTAGTATTTTAATTGTTGCGGGGTTAACAATATCATTTTTATTTCTTTCCTGAATGTAATAGAGATTCCTCCTCGAAATAAGAAAGCTGTTTAAATATTTAGCACAAGAAATAATTTACTGCTTCAAAAATGCCACGATTTTATTCTTCTCGTTTTCCGTCAACAAGGCCCTGCTCTGCATGTGCATGCCAATGGTTTCCCACTGATCATGTGAAAAGGTTGATGGAGAAGGTGTATTATGGCACCTCTGGCAATTCTCAGCCCAAAGCTGTGCTCCTGATTTTGCAGAAATCTTTGCACTGCTGGCGCAGCCTATAAATAAGGTACCACTGAAAATAATTATTGAAATTATTACGGCAAAAAATGCTACTTTATTTTGAATCTTTTTCATGAACGATAATTTATAATTGAATTGAAAATTGGAGATATACCGAATTCTCTTTTGTAATTAGTCCCGGTGTTCCTCCAAGATTTTCGCTGATGGTGCTTTCGCTTTTTACAGATTCGTAAGTAAGATGAACCACCGTTCTCCAGTTAATCCAATAGTTTAGTCCCAGCGCCCACGAATTGTCTTTCATGCCGATTAAGGAATTCTTTGGTGTAGTGTAATTGCCATAGCGTGCAGCTATTTCAAAATTTTTCAGCACATTGCCCGGGGCTTGTATGGGTCTTAAAGCAGCCATTACATAGCCGGTTGCAGTATGATTTGAAAAACTGTAAGAGCTGGAGTCGGAGGGGTTTATATAATTGGATTGTTTGATGTCTATAGCGTTGTACTGCCCTTTTATATTAAGTTGAAAAATATGGATATTTTCAACAAGGTTAAGATCAGCAGCAAACATATCAGACCTGGCATTAGAGAAATGGCTTTTGGGGTCACCAAGTTTTCCGGTCATTCCTGAGAGCCCAATTTCCAGGGATGAATTGGATAAAGGGAGCCAGCCTATTCTTCCGGTAAAATTCTTATTGTTATTAGTAGGAGAAAGATTTGCATTCTGAATGGTGCCATCTTCATTTAATTGCATACCATTGGAGATGGCAAAATCATAATTCCACTTCATTGTTCCAGCCTGAAATCCTCCCTCCACTTCCACTCCGTAATCGCTCAAAGGCGGAAAATCAGCAACCCCTTCAGGATCTGTAGCGAATTTATTTATCCATCCTGCAGCAAGCCTCTTGCTATAACTTCCAAAGGGAAGTACCAAATAACCAGCCCGTATAATAAGGCCGGGTGCGGCAAAATAGGATACATCTGCCCAGTTTACGCCCAACTGGTCTCCTGCAAAAGTGGGCTCAAATTCCAGCAAAAATTTTTTGCCATGACGCCATAATAACAATGGACTGAATTCAAAATTATCGCCATCCACTATACTGTTTGATTTTGTAGTTACACCGCCCGCTTTTGTACGATGGCTTGCGAATCCAAACGTCATAAGGCCTGCGACCATAAAATTATCTTCGCCTGGTTTACGATCTGCAGCCGCTTGTTCGAGAACCTGAACTCTATCGGTCAATGCAGAATCAACTGCAGTTTGCTGGGCTTGCAATTGAAATTGAATTATTAAACAGCATACAAGTAATACATGCAGCTTGTAATATTTTTTCAGGAATTGCATAATTTATTTTTTTGAAGTGGTTGATAAAGTGCGGATGAAATTAACCAGCGCCCATCGCTGTTTATCACTAAATGCCGTTTTATATTGCGGCATAGGTTTGTGGCCTTCTGATATTTTCCAGTACAGGGATCCGTCAGTTTCATCCTGAACTACTTTAGAAGTATGGTCCGCAGGTTTTGGATTGAGTGCCGCCGCGGCCGGGCCATTACCCTTTCCCTTCGACCCATGGCAAGGCGCACAATTCGCGGTATATAGCGTCTTCCCTTCTGTCGTTACTGTTTTATCATTAGCAAAAGGATTTTTTAATTCACTTGAGGCAGGCGGAGCCTTCCATGTGGCTTTCGTTTGAGCAGAAACTACTGAAGCAGGGAATATGATTTGCGCGATAATTGAAAAAATAATCAGGCGATAGCATTTTAAAATTAGTAACATAAAAAAGAGTTTGTGGTGATCATGAATGTTTAAACCAAAACTAAATTAACTTCTTCATCCAAAATATGATCTTGGTTAGCTTTTGAAACGATCTTCATGATACGCGTCAATAATTGACCTTACTGTGACTTAAAATCGTGCACGGTGCTTTTATGCATAAAACTTCGATAAAAATTAATTGGATACAGATCTGATTCGCTAGCCTACGGCTATCGGGAGGAAAGAGAGCCATTAGGTATTGAATTGTTTAATGAATCATTGTTTAAATAAAATCCGATAGCTATCAGATTAGAATACATTCATTATAATCCTGTAAAGGCAGGTTTGTGTTGTGCCCGAAGATTATTACTATTCATCTGCAAAATTTTATTTGGATGGAACAAATAGTTTTAAAATTTTAAACTAAGTGTGGCTTAACAATCCCGTTGGTCGGTCCGAAGGACTTCTTTGGAGGAGACCAGGCGGGGGCGTTCCTGATTTTAAGATGTTTATTGATTCAAAGATGAACACTCACAGAGGCTTAAATATTGCTTTCTGAATCCACAATTTTATTGATAAAATTTAAAGCTTGCTGAGGAAAAGTTTGGTTAAGATATTTTATCACCGCGCTTGTGTCAATTAAATATCTCTTTGCCATTCGTTGCGGATTGATTGTAATTGTTCGTCTATTTCAACAATTTTTTTGCTTTTTCATTTTTCAATCCCACTAAAACTGTTTCCATTAAAATTAAATATTTACATGCAATTTACAATTTTGAGATTTAGCTGCAGTAATAGAAGAGCTCTTTGGCTTTCTTTGATGCTTTTTTGCCTGATAGGCGTCGAGTTCAATTTTGGTCTTGCGGAAAAGTTAAGATTTACTATTACTTCGTAATCCAATCAAGATAATTTTCATGGTTTATAACATCAAAGGTGGCTTTGGGATATGCTTTTGAAAAAGCAGTTGGAATTTTTGCTTTCTTGTCTTTCCATTTACATTCAAGCGCCTGCAATTTTTGTTTATTATTTATTTCTATTAAATCAATTTCCTGCCCGTCATAAGTTCGCCAAAAAAAATACTGCGGAAAATAATTGGTATAGCTATTATATTTTATTCTTTCGCTCAAAAAATATTGCTCCCAAAGCTGGCCAATATCATTACGCTGACTTATCGGATTGAAATTTGCAATAAGCGCATTTCGGATTCCATTATCAAAGAAATACCATTTCTTACTTTTACTCACTTCTTTTCGCAAATTATTGCTATAGCCGGATAAGGGATAAATGATAAAAACTTTCGATAAAAGATCAAGATAACGATCTACCGTTTGCCGGTTCAATTGCAGGCTGTTACCGAGTTCTACGGTACTCACCTGGCTGCCCACCTGGAAGGCCAACAGTTGTAACAGTTTATATAAAACATCCGCGCCTTTGATATTTTCTAT
>JALYYM010000116.1 GCA_030946565.1 Bacteroidota bacterium
TAATAAAGCTGATCATTTTATCAGTGTAAAAGTCGGTCGAATATTTCCCATCCGGGTAAGCGGTGTACTTGCCATCTTCCCAAAAAGAAGTGTTGTGTTTGTCAGGATAATAATGACTGGCAGCGGCATCTACAATGCAAACGATCTTTCAAACCCTTTGGCAGTTGGGCTTTGGTCAGGTGTAAGCCCGAGATGCCATTTTCCTGAAATATAAGTATGATAGCCTGCATCCTTCATTAACTGAGCAATGGATACTACCCTGTTATTAAGAAACCCCTCATATCCGGGATGTCCAATTTGCTCAGGAAAGTATTGCACATGTTCAGCCATATTTCCTAACCCTGCAATATGGTTATCCGTTCCCGTTAGTAACATAGCCCGTGACGGTGAGCAGGTAGCCGCTGTATAAAAATTGGTAAATATTTGACCATGATTTGCGAGCGCATCAATATTGGGTGTAGAAATTTCACTTCCAAAACATCCAAGGTCTGAATAGCCAAGATCATCCGCTAAGATTAATACGATGTTAGGTCGTTTAACTTCCTTCCTTTTTTCAAAGGAAAAGAACAAACAGCATAATATAAATATGAAGAGATTACAGCTTTTCATTAAGAGTGATCTTTGCTTCAATGTAAGAGTGAGACATCATTTAAAGATAATAAGAATAGAGTTGATGGCAATCCTTGAAAATATCTATCTTGGAACTAATTGCTATCATGGACTTCTAAAAATAGAATAAACTCTTCCATAAAAACAGAGCACATGCAAAATAAAACATGGAAATTAAAGCTTACGCTTCTTCTCGTAAGCAGTCTTACCATCATGTCTGTGATTACTATTTCTCCGGCATTGCCACAAATGGCGGAGGTTTTCTCACAGGTTAAAAATGCGGCGTTTCTTGTTAAGCTGGTGTTGACCATTCCCGCTTTAATGATTGCAATTTTCTCACCCATTACAGGAAGGCTTATAGACAGGTATGGCAGATTAAGAATTTTATGGTTTTCATTGGTACTCTATGCCATATCAGGGTCGGCCGGTTATTATCTTAATAACATTTATCACATCCTGATATCGAGGGCTGTACTTGGCTTATCCGTAGGCATGTCCATGACTATAGTGATCACATTGATAGCCGACTATTTCGAAGGTATGGAACGACAAAAATTTGTTGGTTTACAGATAGCATTCATGTCGATGGGTGGAATTCTATTTATCGGATTGGGTGGCATTCTTGCAGATGTTGGCTGGAGATATCCTTTCCTTATTTATTTATTTTCTCTATTGGTTCTTCCGCTTGCCATTATGTTTCTTGAAGAACCAGCAATCGTCCAAAAAAATAAACTGGTTAACAAACACATGAAGGCACCCGGAATAATATGGATGTTATTTTTCAATACGATGTTTATGTGGATTGTTTTTTTCTTAATACCTGTGCAAATACCCTTTCATCTAAAATCACTTGGAGTTGAAAAAAATTCATTGATAGGAGCTGCTATTGCAACAAGTACGGCCTTCTCAGCTGTTTCATCCTTCTCTTATTCAAAAATAAAAAGCCATTTTAGTTTTCTTTCTGTTTTTGCTATAGGGTACTTTCTTATGTCTGCAGGATTTGTATCCATATCTATCTCGCACTCTTATTTGCTGGTTGTTATTGCGATGATGCTGGCAGGATTAGGTATGGGTATGATGATTCCAAATAGCAACATGTGGGTAATGAAAATTGTTCCTCCTCAAATCAGGGGTAAGGAAATTGGAAAGCTTACAACATTTTGGTTTCTTGGCCAGTTCTTATCGCCAATTATAATTTTCCCAGTTTTAAATATTCTAACGCTTTCCTCTACATTTATGCTGGCAGCAGGAATTCTTTTACTGATGTCAATAGGTTTTCTGGTTTACAATTTCAGTAAAATTGGAAAATCTGTTACTCAATAATGTTTTTCTGGGTTTAGTTTTTGGAACAAAGAGGAGTTGCCAATTGTTATTCTGTCTACCCCGATGTCGCAACTACTTTTGTTAGGAAACCTTTATTTTGCAGGAGTTCCCAATAGGTAAAGTATTTCATTTTGCTTTCCTTTTGCAACATCAACTTCCCAGTCAAAAAGTTCATTATTTCTTAATTCAGAAATCATTTGTTTTAGCTCCGCTACCGTATAGGTCCGCAGGACAGAAACAACACCATCCCATTAAAGTTAGTAAGGGTAATACAGGAATCAGGTAGGTAAAAATGATCCGGTCAATCCTGAAGGGTTTGATGAACGGTGTAATAAGCAAAACCGCAATAGGAGAAAAAAACATTCGAACAATATTTTTAAGATCTCTTTGGTGCGCTTCAAATATCCCAATTGGCTGGTTACTCTCTAATGCATTTTGAAGAATGGCTTTAGCGCCTGTTGGTTTGAAATGATGAAAGGAAAGAAATTGTGTCCGAAATCCGTTTAAATATTTGGGAATGTCCATAGCATTCACGGACGCTTCCACGTATTCAAAGACATCCGGCTGCTTTGCCTTTGTTCTTTGAAAGGCATCAATATTCGGATAATAGTCAGAAAGAATAATTTTCAAATGGGGAATACTTTTCTTTAAGTGTTCAGCTACTTTCACCAGTCCTCCGCCGCTTCCGGAAGCTATATCAACAATTGTATTGCCTGCACTGCTTTCGATGCCTTTTTTAATTATAGGTATTATACATTCATACAAATCGAAGGTGTCTGCTGCAAACTGCAAGAAGTCCGTTTGATAATTTCTAAGCTTCTTTGGAAACCAGGTTAAATCCCCAAACTCAAAAGCATGTATTCGTCTCACGATTGTAAATGTTTGCTGACTTCCAAATTTGCGCAGACACCAATAAAGGCAGAAGGTATGTTTTTATTTAAATAGCAAATCGTACAATCAAATGTAGCGTTTCCTGTACTAACGCTCTCGTTTACGAGAGCATGGATTTTAAAGCTGCCTGTTGCCTCAGCAAATCTTCCCGTACCTCCCGTGATCTTTTATAAATTTTTTAATGCGCGCTTTGTTTTCCATTACATTCATCTAATGTAATAGTACCATCGAATGTTGCGCTTCCTATAGGAGTGTAAGTGTATGCAATAGCATTTTGAGTAAAGTTGCCCGTTGCGCCCGCGAACCTTCCAGTACCTCCTGTAATTATATTTTTATTAGTTATTAATAAAATACCATTAGCATCTGGACCGGCAACAGATCCTGTAAACGTTGAAAACATTTCATCACCATTTGCAGCTGTTATTATTTGTGTACCAGAAATTAAAGGAAAATTATCCTCATATACCTCAGCAACAAAGGTAGATTTGCCAAAATGTGTCAACACACCTGTTCCAGTGATTTCAGAGTGTGTAGCGCTGATAACGGAATCTTTTGTTGTGAATGTACCCTTGAAAGGAACCGTTTTTTTACAAAGTTGATCTTCTTTATTGCAACTGCTAATAAGCAACATAGTGACTGCGAATAAAAAAACCAGGCGGTAGTTAGAGACTAACTTTCGTGGATTGATTGAGTGAAGAAGAGAAGAACTCAGAACTAATAAGTTTTTAGTGTTGGATACTTGTTTCATAATTTAATGTTTAAGCGTTTAAAAAAAGTAATACAGTAAATGCAGAATGAAGTTTATTAACCGATGGCTTTTCAGCCTTGCTAAAATAAAGCTATACCATAGTGAAAGTATTTGCAACCTAAATTGAGCAATTTGCAATGGCCATTATCAGTTGGAGAAAGTGCATGAGCAATCGGGAAAAATAAAGATCAATCTTTAGCAGGGAGAAGCGTTTTTAACAACATATCCTTTTTGCTTCGTGAAACATCAACTTTAGAGCCGTCGCTCATAACAACATAACCGCCTTCACCTTTCAGGTATTTATTTATTTCATTAATATTTACCAGGTAAGAGTGATGAATGCGAAGAAACGGATAATCTTCCAACAGTTCTTCAATGTCTTTTAGGGTTCGTGATACAACTATTTTTTGTTGGTTCTTTAGAAACACGATTGTATAATTACTATCAGATTCACACCTGATGATTGAATCTACAGTTACCATCTGCAATCCTTCCATAGTAGGCAAGGCGACTTTATTTATCTGCGAAGCGGGAAGATGAATTTTATGAATTAATAGTTCCAGTTGCTGAGCTAAAGGCGGATGATTGCGCTCTGTTACTTTATGTACTGCAGCCTGCAGTTCATCGCGGTCAATTGGCTTTAATAAATAATCCATGGCGCTGAAGCGAAATGCTTTTATAGCATACTGATCATAACTTGTGGTAAAGATCAAATCAAAGCCAGGATTAGGAATTTTCTGCAGCAGATCAAAACCATTCATCTTTGGCATCTCTATATCTAAGAAAAGCAACTGTGGTTTTTGCTCCTTTATTTCCTGCAAAGCTTCCCTGCCCGAATAACAGATGCCTACCACTTTCACCTGCGGGCAATAACGATTCAATAAAGCATCAAGCGCTTCACAGCAAAAAGGCTCATCGTCAACTATAATTGCTTTTATCATAGTAATCAGGTTTTAAAAATATTGGAATGTTCTTCAAACCTTTCTAAAAGCCTTATTTTTAAAATTACCCTTGTGCCGTTTGCATTTCCTCTACTATCATACAAATCTTCCATTTCAAAAAAAGCAGTTTCATTTGAATCTTTATTTAGCAAGGCCAGTCTCTCTTTAGTAATCTGTAAACCCAAAGATTTTTTATTTTCAGCAGATTTACTTTTTAGTTCGGCCGCTTTTATACGACCTACCCCATTGTCTTCAATTATGCAATTTAATATGTTGTTTTCCTTGCTAAGCGAAACAGTTAAATACCCCGGGCCTTCTTTATTCATCAGCCCATGCCAGATGGCATTTTCCGCAAATGGTTGTAAAAGAAGTGGAGGTATAAAAATATTTTCGGGGTCAATTTCGTTTTTAAAAATGATGTTGTAATCAAACGAATATTTAAACCGCATTCTTTCCATATCCAGGTAAAGCCGCAGCATCTCCAATTCGTCATCAAGTGTGATAGATTCTTTTTTAGAATTGTTGAGCACCATGCGGATAAGCCTCGAAAATTTAGTGAGATAATCAGAGGCCGCTTCGCTTTCATTTTTTAAAATAAACCGGTTGATAGAGCTAAGGCAATTGAAAACAAAGTGGGGATTCATCTGTGCTCGAAGGGCTTGCATCTCCAGCTCAGTTGCTTTATGCTGAAGTTCCTCCTGCTTTTTTTCATTCTCCAGTTTTTCAATTTGTAACTGGTTTTCTGCTATTTCCAGAAGATGCGCTTCATTCTTTCGTTTAAGCATAATATTTCTAAGAATAATTACAGCCAGCAGAAAGATGACTGCAATTCCGATAATAAGCATTTTTGTTATAATTGACTTTTGTTTTAATTGCTGCTGCTGAATTTGAAGTTGTTGCTGTTCTATTAACTTCTCTTTATTGAGGGAAGCTATTTTCTGTTCATAAGCATAAGCGGCAAATCTTCCTTTTAACTGATCATTCAATACCAAATCCTTCATAGTGATATATTGCCTGAAATAAAAGTTGGCACTATCGGTTTGATTTGAGCGATCATAAACAGTAGAAATAATTTGATAACCATCACGAATAAATTGTTTTGCTTTGGTTTCCAGAGCAAGGGTTAATCCTTCCCGCCCATATTGCCGGGCTTCAGAGTTATTGTTCAATGCCAAATACGTTTTCCCCATGTCAAGCAGTGTACGCATAATCTCATTCCTGTCATTCAACTTTTTATGTTCTGCCAATCCAAGTTGAAAGTTTTGTAAAGCATGCTGATAATCTTTTTGTAACAAATAACATTCACCTGTGCTTACCCAATAAACACGCAAATAAATGGCCTTGTCTTTTGAAGGTTTGAATGACTGATAGTAATGCCAGGCGGAATCAAACTGATGCAGATGACTAAAAACTTCTGCAAGCTCCATTTTAAACCAAATGTCATTATCACCGGCAATCCGTTGCTTACGGGTTTCCTCATCATCCATTTGAAGAACGCGGCGGAAATAGATTAAAGCATTGGGATAATCTCCTGTCAACTCGTACAATTGAGCGATGCCGTATAAGGAGGATGAAATCTCGATTTTATTGTTTGCCTTCAGGAAAAAGTCGTATCCCTGTTGCTTATACAAAAAGGCTTTTTCATAATCTCCAGTTTGACCATAAATGCCGCCGATGTAGCCAAGGGCACTCACCATCTCAGATTGGTTGCCGTTTTGCTTCGCATTCAGGAATCTTTTTTCGGAGTAACCAATGGCTTCTTCAAACTTGCTTTGCGCAAAAGCGGCAGCGCAAAGCAAATAATACGTATTAGCCATGCCTTCTTTATTACCGGTTCGTTCATACCATCGAAGCGACTCTTTTCCTAACGCTTCTGATTCGATAAAATCATCATAAAAATGCCTTGCCATTTGTGATTTGCAGAAAAAGTATACTGCAATGCCATGGACGTAATTAAGTTTTTTTGCTTCCTGATAGGCTATAGTGACATAATCTTCGGCTGAATCTTTTTTATCACTTACGGTATATTGGTAACTCAATTCATTGAGACAATCAATTCTTGCGGTGTCTTTCAATAATGGCAGTATTCTTCTAAGGCTGTCTATTTTTTGTTTTGGAACATACTGGGATACTGCATTTAAATTAAATACAAACAAAAAAAGTCTTTGTAAAAAATATTTATTCATAGACTTTATTTCCAGCAGATAGCATTTGCCCTGCATTTTTTATGCTGATATGGGAACCGTTTTGTCTGCATTGAAAAATTAAAAAGATCAGTTACATTAAATTATTTAAGTCGTTCCCTTTCCTTTATCATCAGGCTTATAAATTATAACAATTTGGCAAACATTTCAAACTTTTAAAACTACCACCAGATTTATTTTAAAGCAAACTAAATTGAGCCGTTTGCGAAATAGAAGATCAAAGTGAAGGTGAGAGTGAGCAATTTGATTTTTAATTTCCATTTAATAAGGAAAACATCTGCCTTTGCGGACGTGTTCTTCACCTGTAAAAAAACATGAGCTAACGAGCTTAACTGTTTTGTTTTTTCTTTAAAAATTACAAGACAAAGGTTAAAAATATAAGACGGATGAACTATACACCTTTGGGGTATTTTACATATCCCC
>JALYYM010000127.1 GCA_030946565.1 Bacteroidota bacterium
CCTGTGATACGATTCAATCATAAAGGGCAGTGGTGGGGCGAAAGTGATGCAGGTGTTATTGACTGTATTCAAAAGGCGCATGAAAAAAAATTATCAGTAATGCTAAAGCCGCATTTGTGGATAGGGCGTGGCACCTACACAGGAGATTTTACGCTTTCTTCAGAAAATGAATGGCGATTGTGGGAAAACAGCTATCGCGATTATATTGTACACTATGCTTTGATTGCTGATACAATGAATGCAGAAATGTTTTGTCTTGCAACTGAGCTTGGTGCTGCTATAAAAGTGAGGCCAGTATTTTGGAGTTCATTGATAGATACACTAAAGCAAGTATATCATGGCAAACTTACTTATGCGGCTAACTGGGATGATTACCAAAATTTTCCTTACTGGAACAAGCTTGATTATATTGGAATAGACGCATACTTTCCTTTATCAAAAGACAAAACACCAACCGTAAATTCCTTAATGAAAGGCTGGAGCAGATACAACGATGATCTTCAAAAAATAAGTGCAAAGAACAACCGCCAAATTCTATTTACCGAGTATGGTTACCGCAATGTTGATTATACCGCAGCAGAGCCGTGGAAAGAAAATGAAGGCGATCAAAACGACGAAGCACAAGCCAATGCTTTTAATGCTTTTTACCAAAGCTTTGCAGGAAAGAAATGGTTTGCCGGTGGCTATGTTTGGAAATGGTATGTGGAAAATTACCGGCAACGTAAAAGAGATATTGATTTTACTCCTCAGGAAAGACCTGCCTTGAAGGTGATTGAAAAATGGTATAGTAATTAATGAGAACCGTTTATTTTTTTCTTAACAGGAGCAGGCTCAATAGTTTTTATTTTCCTTTAGCTTCATAATATGAAACCATTAAAAGTTGCCGTCATCCAGAAGAAGCCTGTCCATGGCGATCTTACTGCAAGCCTGGAAAAAGTTATTTCTTATATAGCTGAAGTAGCTTCTAAAGAATCTCAATTAATTGTGTTTGGCGAAACCTGGCTATGTGGTTATCCTGCCTGGCTTGACCATTGTTCTGAAATAGGGGTATGGAATAATGATGCGACCAAAGAAGTTTTTATGCAATTGCACAAGAACAGTATTGCAGTTAATGGCGAAGAGATGGTGGCTATTTGCGCAGCAGCAAAAGAATATAAAGTTTTCGTTTGCATGGGGTTCAACGAAAAGATTTTAAATGGAATTGGCAATGGCACCATCTATAATTCTTTTGTATTTATAAATGAAAATGGGGAGATTGTAAACCATCACCGTAAGCTCGTTCCGACATTCACTGAGAAATTATTATATGGGCAGGGTGATGCCGCCGGATTAAAAACAGTCAATACAAACTGGGGGAAAATGGGCGGCCTGATCTGCTGGGAACACTGGATGCCACTGAGCCGGCAAGCTTTGCACAACGAAGCAGAGATCATCCATATTGCTTTGTGGCCAACTGTTCATGAAATGCACCAGGTGGCAAGCCGGCATTATGCTTTGAAGGAAGATGTTATGTGATTGCTGCAGGGCAAATGATGCAGGTAAAAGATATTCCATCCGCTCTTACACTACCCAATCATTTAAAAAATACTCCTGAAAAATATATATTGAATGGAGGAAGCTGTGTGATTGATGCAAAAGGCGAATACCTGCTGCTGCCACAGTTTGACAAGGAAGAGATTTTGTATTGCATCATTGAAAATACCGATGTAGCCATCAAAGAAAAAATGACCCTTGATACATCAGGGCATTATAACCGCTGGGATATTTTTGATTTTAGTGTTGATAGAAAAAGAAAATAAGATTGACAATCCTATTCCCGGTAAGACGCAGTAAGGGTGATTTAAAATGGTATTCGTTTCATTGGCGCTAAGAGGTTTTATAACCTGCCAGGTCTTTCTTTTTCCTAATTTCCCACCATGCATAACTGATCATAAATAAGTAACCTGCTCCTACTAACCACAAATTTTCATGTACAGGTTTGAATTGATAAGCGGCATAGCTAAGGGTAGCAGTAAATGACCAGATGATGGCATAACGATATGGGGTAAATACTGCGAGAGCAACCGGCAAACAAATATACCAGGGATGTACTGTTGTAGAAAAAAGATACCAGGTAGTAATAATGAATAATGATCTATTAAAAAAGGATCCATTGAAATTTTGTTTATCACGAAAAGACAGATATAAAATTATGCCTGCAGCAGTTAGAGAGAGCCCCGGGCCTGCAAAGGCAATGATATTGTATCCTGTTATTCTTGTGCCAATCCAGCGAACGATGTAATAAACACTTGCATTAAATTCAAACCGTTGGATAAACAAATCCACACTTTTCAGCAGGTGTTGTATAGCGGCAACATCTAATACAATAGCCAATAATACAAATGTGGTAACAACTGTTATAAAGGAATATATCAAACCTTTTTTCCAACCCAATCTATTGAACAATAAAGGAACAAAAAGAACAGGTATCAGTTTGCTAACAATGCCTAACCCCATGCAGACGGCTGAGCCTTGCCATTTGTTTTTAAGAAGGAGCAAAAAAGTAAGTAATATAAAAAAGATCATCACTCCTTCAAAATGTACATTACCTGTAAGCTCTGTTATCACGAGTGGATTTAGAATATAGAGTAACGACAACTGTTTGGGTAATGATAATATTTTTAATAGTTGTATCAGCAAATAAAAGGTAGCCAATTCAAACAAAACAATAATGCACTTCAGCAATATGATGGAATCAAACACATTCACCGGAAATAATTTTGCAGCCAACCAAAAGATGCCTTGCATCAGCGGCGGATAAATCGAATAATAATTGGGAGAATTTAATTTTTCAAACAATTCTTTGGTGAGACCGGTAACGGGCTGCATTTGCATGATCTCCGCCGGTAAGTGACTGAAAGGATTGATGCCATTGGCTGCCAGGCGCCCATCCCATATAAAGCGGTAAACATCATCAGAAAGATTGGGTATGGAAAACAATAATAACAGGCGGAAGAAGATGCCTGCTAT
>JALYYM010000166.1 GCA_030946565.1 Bacteroidota bacterium
ATAAAATGTATTGACGATAAAAATAATTATGTCTATTTCATGGCTTCGCCAAATAGCGCAACACAGCTTTACCTATACCGTGTAAAGATGGATGGAAAAGGAAAATTAGAATTATTATCCCCTGTAGAAATGAAAGGTACACATGATTATAACATTTCACCCGGTGCGAAATACGCCATGCACAGCTTTTCAAACTATAAAACTTTTCCTGCACGTGAGTGGATCTCTTTACCGGCACATAAACCCTTAAATCCGGAGAAAAGTATTGCTAAAAATATGAAGGTGAATGAAAATTCTAACGTTGAATACTTTAAGGTAACAACAGAAGATAATATAACATTTGATGGCTGGATGGTGAAACCTGCAGGATTCGATAGCACTAAAAAATACCCGGTTGTATTTTACGTTTACGGAGAGCCCGCGGCATCTACAGTAGGCGACAGTTATGGTGCTCAACGTAATTTTCTTTTTGATGGGGATATGAGCATCGAAGGCTATATACAAGTATCAGTTGATAATAGGGGAACGCCTTCTTTACGTGGAGCGGAATGGCGCAAATCTATCTATGGGCAATTAGGAAGATTGAACATTCGTGACCAGGCGATGGCGGCAAAAAAATTGTTAGAACAGAATTCTTTCATGGATAAAGATCGTGTTGCGGTTTGGGGATGGAGCGGCGGTGGCTCATCTACATTGAACCTGATGTTTCAATTTCCTGAAATTTATAAAACAGGAATTTCCATTGCTGCTGTTGACAATCTTTTGTTCTATGATAATATTTATGAGGAAAGGTATATGGGTTTGCCCCAGGAAAATATGGATAATTATGTGAAGGGCTCACCAATTTATTATGCAAAAAATCTTAAAGGGAATTTGTTATTCATACATGGCACCGGTGATGATAATGTACAATATGATAATGCTGAAGCGATGTTAAACGAGCTAATAAAATACAATAAGACTTTCCAGTTTATGCCGTATCCTAACAGGACGCACAGTATATCTGAAGGTGCCGGTACCCGTAAGCATTTGTCAACTTTATACTCAGATTTTTTGAGAAAAAACTGCCCTCCGGGAGCGAGATAATTATGTGTAAATTTGATTAAAAACTATCCATGCGTTTTTTAATTATCGCGCTACTTGTATTGGGTTTTTTTACATTAAATTCCTGTCAGAAAGAATTTGAAAATCCGCAAGAGGCAATTATTGATACTACAATAATATTCAAAGCTAAAATTGGAGGATTGCCATTTTCAGCTGTTCTAAGCGGGGCCGCTATAAGGCCCGATAGTGTTATTTCTATTGCAGGGCAATCAGCAGATGGGCAAATGCTTGTATTTACACTTAAAGATTCAGGTGTTCATGTGTACGATCTTGACATGAATAGTACAACAAATTTTTGCGGCTATACAGACGCCAGAAACTATGCATACGCAACAAACCAAGGTTATCACATTGGCGATGCGGGGGGAAAGCTTGCTATTATTTCTTTGGACCGGGTACGAAAATTAATCAGTGGCACATTTAATTTTAAAGTTTTTCGTGAAGACGATAAATCGCAAAGAATTATTACAGAAGGAATTTTTAATAACATTCGTTATTGACATATTCCAATAATAAAAAAAGGCACATAAACATGCACCCTTTTTATCGTATCGGTAGGATCTTTATTTATTATTGATACATACTTTTTAGTTCACCTTTTAAGCTTTTAACGCTGGGCGAATTATTTTCAGTAGCATTTGAAAATAATTCTTTTGCGTCCATACTATTTCCATAAAATGCTTCATTCCCTTTTTCATCAATATCAATAGCTAAACCGTTCAGGCTTATTCCTGCAAATAATCCTTTACTTCTTGAATAAGAATAAACCTCTGCTTCCAACTTATAATCGGTACTTGCTGAAGAACTGCGGCCAACTGGCCCTGCCGCTACAGAAATATCTCCGCCAAGTGTGAAGCTACCTTTTCCAATATTTTCTAAAGTCTCCCTATTCTTAAATACTAATACCAAATCTATGGATTGTAATCCTGCCTGCAAACCAACGCCGCCGCCCGTAAGCGTTACAAAAACCGGGTTACTCCATGTACCGTCTTCTAACTTCACCATTGCAAGGCCCTTTCCTCTTTTTCCAGAAAGAACAAAACCTGCATTTATTAATTTCGGAACTATGATAATTCCCTGTGTAATCTCAAGTAATTCGGAGGGAATACTTTCTTTCATTTTACTGAAATCTGTGAGTACCTGTGTCGCAGCTTGTACTTTATCTATTTGTTTTTCCTGGCTCTTAGCCGGATTAAAAAATGCACACATTGATATAATCATTACTGTGCCTCCTAAAATTTTTACCATTTTCATTTTTGTAAGTTTAATTTGTTTAAAAGGGTTTTATGATAAAAAATTATCAAGTTTAATGCCATTATGGATTTTATCTTTGTAAAGAACTTATAATTGTTTATAAACGTAACGATTCTAACCATCCATTATCTTTAAAAATATGGCTAAAATAAAAAAGCCGCCTCAAAATGAAGCAGCTTTTTAAAGCTATATGTTATGTAATTATATTATTATTATTCTGCGGACTCAGTCGCCTCTTTTGAAGTTGTGCCTTCCTTGGCGCCTTCACTTAC
>JALYYM010000171.1 GCA_030946565.1 Bacteroidota bacterium
CCTCAGCGAAAGGGAGAGCCTATTATTATGCTAAAAGATGAGGAGCCATTTAATGTGAAATTTGATAAAATTCCAGGCCTGAAATCGCCGTTCGAAAAAGGCGGAAGCGTGACGGCTGCAAATGCAAGTACAATTAACGACGGTGCTGCCGCGCTTGTTTTAATGAGTAAAGAGAAAGCTGATCAATTGGGAATAAGACCTTTAGCAAAAATAATAAGTTATGCTGATGCAGAGCAAGCCCCGGAATGGTTTACTACAACGCCTTCACTGGCACTGCCTAAAGCTCTTGAAAAGGCTGGTTTAACAATGAGCCAGGTGGATTATTTTGAATTGAATGAAGCCTTTAGCGTTGTGGGAATAGCAAATACGCAAAAAATGAAACTTGACCCCGCAAAAGTAAATGTAAATGGAGGCGCAGTTGCACTTGGTCATCCGCTAGGTGCCAGCGGTGCCCGTATAATTGTTACGTTGATTAATGTATTAAAACAGAATAATGGAAAAATTGGAGCGGCTGCCATTTGTAATGGGGGAGGCGGAGCCAGTTCTATTATAATAGAATTAATGTAGCCGGTGATTCTTGTTTGCGATTAATATTTAGGCGTGTTTTTTGCGTAAGTGTATTTTTGATAATATGATAGCACAATAAATATTGCACCTGTCTGTTTTATCACGTGTAGTAAGGCTGTCTATTATAAAAAATCGTAACTAGCAACAGTAACTTTGTATGCACCTCTAAAAATTACCGATGAAAAAAATTTCACCTTTTATTTTTATCCCTTTTTTTCTTCTAAGTTTTCAGCTCGGCTCAGCTCAGCAGCTAAATGAAAGTTTTGAGGGCAATACATTTCCGCCTCCTGGCTGGACAACGAGTAATGTTCTTGGCGCTGCAGTTTGGCAAAGTTCAATAACCGAAGCGCATTCCGGCGCTAAGTCGGCGTTTATAAACTATGAAAATAATGCCCAAGGCGAAGATTGGTTAAAAACTCCCCAAATTTTTTCCATAAAAAGTGGGGATTATATTTCTTTTTGGCTAAAAAATCCTTACACGAAACCATATCCTCCGGATAATATGGAGGTTTTAATTTCAACAACGACTAATCAAAATTCAAGCTTTACAACTACGCTGGCAAATATTGATGTCACCACACTTTTAGGTGGCAATTGGGTTCAATTTTCTTATCCCCTTAGTTCCTTTGCCGGCCAGAATATTTACATAGCATTCAAACATACTGATAATAATGGAAGTGGCGTTTTCCTGGATGATGTTACCGCAGGATCTCCGCTAACTAATGATGCTGCCAGCAAAGGGATAACAGTCACTCCTTCCGCGATAGTTACCCCGGGTACGAGCCTGACAGTAGTTGACACGATTTTAAATGCCGGATCTAATGCATTGGCTGCAGGCATTCCTGTAAAGTACAATGTGAACAATGGACCGGCATTAACAGCCGGCAGTACTTCGGCATCAATTGCGCCAGGTGCTTTTACTCCCGTTTCTTTTTCCTATACCGCGCCATCCGCCGGCATTTATACAATTAAAGTTTTTTCAGCGTTAGCCGCGGATATTCACGCAGGAAATGATACGATCACTTATACATTGAATGTCCAATTGCCTATTACGGCTTTCCCGGTGTTTGAGGATTTTACCAATCCTGTACAATGGACTTACAGTGGAAATGCAGCAGTTTGGGATATTACCACTGCCACTAATCCTGCAGGCAGTAACAATGATAATGTGGCGCGGGCACGATTTTATATAACCAATGCGGGTAAGGTATTTTATTTACAATCTCCATTATTAAATTTTTCCGGTATAGCCAAACCAATGATTGATTTTTATGTAGCTTATCGCACCTATCAAGGTAAGGATGATAAGCTCGAGGTGGTAGTTTCACTTGACGGGGGAGTGTCTTTTCAGCCAACTCCTCTGTACGGCAAATCTTATACCACCGGTCTTTCTACGCTGGGATATGATCCGTTATTAGCAGAGTTTTTTCCCTCAGCTGCAGGTGATTGGCGACATGAAGCCGTGGATCTTTCGGCTTATTCCAATCAGCCAAATGTCATGATAGCATTTAAAGCGACTTCAGCATTAGGCAATGATTTGTATATAGATGATGTAAATATTCTTGATCAAAATCCCTCTTTGTATTCTACCACAACTATTACCACTCCCGGTCAGGTAGCTACAGGCCCTTTCAATACCAAGGTAAAATTTAATACTATTGGTAAGGCTGCCGGCGGCATTGTGAAATTTCAGGGTAGCACTAATCCACCACCGAGCGGCGGCTTCGCAACCAATACTACAGCTACTTCTGCAGATGGTACAATTTCATCGCCTAATTTTGTTTTCCCTCAATACCAGACCATTACTTATACCGGTAATGATTCAATAAGGGCTAATTATGATATATCATTAGATATAACGGGTATTACGGGTATTCAAAATGCTGATAAATTATATATTGTAAAAAGATCCGATCAAACCGGGCTATGGGTGTCATATCCGACTACACGCCTGGGCAATATTTTAACCGCAACAGGTTTCAATAACTTCTCAGATTTTGGGATAGCCTACTATACAAGCACATTGCCATTGAATTTAATTTCATTTAATGGAAAGGTCAATAATGGAAAGGCTAATTTGAGCTGGCAGACAAATAATGAAAAGAACATTTTAGGTTATGATATTGAAAGATTGATAAATAATACCTGGACTAAGATTGGTTATGTACCATCAGCAGGAAATAGGGCTACTGCAAATAGTTATTCTTTTGACGACAATACCCCTGTAAACGGAATTAATTATTACAGGTTACAAATTACAGATGCAGACGGCAAATTTTCTTATTCCCGGATAATTAATTTGGAAATAGAAGGTGGCAAGTTTGTAGTTTACCAAAATGTTCCTAATCCATTTACAAACAGTACGACCATTAGGTACGATGTTGCTGAAAAATCATCTGTAAAAATAGTAGTGTATAATGTAGACGGCAGCCAGGTAAAGGTTTTAACGAATGAGACTAAGGATGCCGGATCATACGAGGTGAAATGGAATACTTCGAATATTTCTTCTGGTAATTATTTTTACAAAGTAATGATTGGTAACAAGGTGATAACCAAAAAAATGTTGAAACTATAATTGGATAATATTTTTTTTAAATACAAGCCCATCATCCACGGTGGGTTTTGTATTTAATTACTGTGCTGATATTTCTACAAATAATACTGTATGTTTTATTGCTAAGTATTATAAGCTACTTTCATTTTAAAATAAATATTCAAAATCGAAAAAAATTAAATGAAAAATCAAACTTTTCTTTTTCTCATTCTTCCCTTTTTCTGCCAGAGTGTGCTGGCGCAGGATTCATCTTTTTCAATAAATGGCAATCTTGAAAAAATAAAAAAGGGAACTATCTTTCTTAATATATATGAAGGAGACAAGACTATAAAAGATTCAGCAACTATCAGCGGTGGTAAATTTTCTTTTAAAGGCTATGTAGGAGAGCCTTCTTTCGCGACACTCACGATGCCGGTTAAACGAAATGATTTTTTTACATTTTATATAGCCCCGGGTTCCATTAATATTTTAGGGAGAGGTGACTCTTTAAAACTATTATCAGTAAAGGGATCGGACATCAATGATGACGATCGCTTATTAAAAGAAAGAATGAAATCCATTACTAATTGGGAAGAAATAAATAGTAAAATTTATGAGAAGGCTTATAAGGAGAAGAATAAAGCCATAATGGATAGTTTGGATAATGTAGATATCGATGTATTAAATGAAAAACGAAAAGTAATTGCTGCGTTTGTAAAAGAAAATCCTAACTCCATGCGGGGCGCTATGGCGGTAGCGGAAAACTATGCATACTATGCTGAAGCAAGTGATGTTGATCCTGTGTACAATATGCTCAGCCAGGAGCTCAAGGATTCTGAAAAAGGTAAGCAAATAAAAAAATTGATTGATGTTTATAGCTCAGTTGCCGTTGGAAAAATCGCTCCTGAAATCCACCAAACCACACCTGACGGAGATTCGCTTAGCCTAAGCTCGCTCCGCGGAAAATATGTGCTGATTGATTTTTGGGCAAGTTGGTGCGGGCCTTGCAGAAGAGAAAATCCTAACATCGTGAAAGCCTATGAAAAATTTACTGGCAAAGGTTTCACGGTCTTTGGTGTTTCTTATGACACAAAAAAAGACAATTGGCTAAAAGCAATTAAAAATGATAAACTCGACTGGAACCAGGTTTCCGATTTGCAGGGCTGGAAGAATACAACTTCAGATCAATATGGCATCAAAGCAATACCATCAAATGTTTTGTTGGATAAAAGCGGAAGGATAATCGCGAAAAATCTTTTTGGGAAAAAGCTTGAAGATAAACTGTCTGAATTAATAGGGAGCATAAATAATTAAAATGTACGCTTAGCAATGATAACGGCCATCTCCTTTATTCTATTTTTTCTCAGGCTCAACAAAGGGTTTAGCTCCCTGTCTTTAAAATTCATGAAGCCTTTGGCATAAAATTTCCAGCCATACGATTGTTGGTTCTCGTCAAAAAGTTCTACTTCTGTTTTTTTACCTTTTACTTTGATAAAGTGCTTGAAAATTTCTTCTAAACTTGCATCCAGAGAGCCTGAAACAGTAAAAAGTTCTTCTTCAGGGTCAGCGGTTTTCACAGCCAACTTAATATATAGTTGTACGCTATTTAAGAAAATTTGCGGAGCTTGATTTACGTCATCGTCAGCATAATACCAGGTATTATCTTCACTGTTATTATTTCTTTCATCTGTCTTTGAGGAAGCAACATTTAATTCTTCGTCTTCTTTAATTTCATTAACACCAGGTTTATCGCTTATATCCTGTTTTTTTGTTTCATGCTTTGATTGCTTATGGCCATCTTTTAAAGATTGTATTAAAATCTCTCTTTCTTTAATTAATTGGGCTTGATATATTTCTTTTTCCTTTTGCAATAATTTTTCGTGTTCTTGTTTCAGTAACCCTGTTTCTTTATTTAATATATCATCATGCTCCTGCTTTAACCGGTTTTCGTAAGTAAGTTTTTCTTTTTCGTATATAAGATTTACCTGTTTTTCATACGCTTCTTTTTCCTTATGAAGCTTAGTTTGATTAGTCTCCTTTTCTCTTTGTAAAATTTCCTGTACTTGCTGGTTTAGTTTAGCCCGTTCCTGTATTGTAATTTCATTTTGCTCCCGTTTTAGCTGAATCTTAAACTGCTCCTGATATTTTTGAAATGCCTCTTTTGTCAACCGTAGTTTATTTTCAAATTCTTCCTTTTCTCTTTGCAATTTTTTCTCGGTAGCAGATTTTTCGCCCATTATTGCTGCTTCCTGTTGCTGTTTTAAGTGTTTTATGTAACCTAATTTTTCTTCTTCAAACTTAAGCGCCAGGCTGGTTTCAAATTCTTTTTTATTCTTAAGCAGTGCCAGGTCATTTTCTTGTTTGAGTTGGTGTTGATAAGCTTCCTTTTTATTTTGGAAAGCTGCTTCCAAACGTTCATTTAAGGCTATCCTTTCTTTATCTATTAGTTCGTGTTGCTCTTCCTTCAATTGAGTCTTAAACACTTCATTTTCTTTTAAAAGATTTTCTCTTTCTTGTTTTAGATTGTCATTGTATTTAATTCTTTCTTTTTCTATTTCGTCGGACTGCTCCTGATTTATGCGTATTTGGTACTGATTTTTTTCTTCCTCTATTTCTTTTTGCTTTTGCCTCAACATAGCTTCAAAAGGCGCTGTTTCTTTTTTTACCAGTTCAATTTGTTCTTTTGACAATTCATTTTTAAAAGTCTCAATTTCTATTTGTTTTGCATCTAATTCTTGTTGCAGCCGCCTTTCATACACCTCTTTTTCTTGTTGAAATATTTCCTGCTGCTCAACCTTTATCTGTTCGTCATATTCCTTT
>JALYYM010000181.1 GCA_030946565.1 Bacteroidota bacterium
ACGCCGAGCATGAAGCGGTGAATATTATTGTTGAGCATTACATTTTTTGCATGATGCTCATGCGTGGCAGCAATGAAACTTCCTGCCGCCAGGGCAAGCACAATAGCTAGCGTGATCCATTCCATCCATTTTAGTAATTTTTGTTGCTTGCGTATCCAGTTGATACCAACAAGTGAAATGCGCACGTAAATCATTTCGGTAAGAAGAGAGCCGAGAGAAAAATAAATGGCGTTCATTATGCTTTCCTGCACACTTATTTGCATAGCCGCCACATTCAAAGTTCCCAACGGGAGCGACCCTAAAAAACTCACCATCATACCCCAAAAAAAAACTTTAGCGAGCCCCATAAATGTCCGTTAACCTTTTTTAGCCAACACTGATAAAGATACATTTACAGTGTTACTTAACACAGCGCTTTTATCGCCCACGCCATAGTCGAGCCTGTCAATATCAAACTCGCCGGTTAACAGGTAAGTATCGTTTTGTTTTTCAATTTTAAAAGGGAAGGAAAGAGGCTTTGTAACGTCACGGATTGTGAGCGTACCGGTGAAATAATAATAACCGGATTCGGTCTTATTTGTTTTCTCAATTTTGGTAGAAGTAATTGTAATAACCGGATATTTTTCTACATCCAGGTATTCACTGCCTTTCAAATGTCCGTCACGGCTGCTGTTGTCCGTATCAACAGTGGAGCTGTTTACCGTCACATTAAACTGGCATGCTGCCAGGTCAGTTGTAAAGAAAATTATTTCTCCTTTTAAGCCGGTGAGATCGCCACCGGTGCTTATTCCAAAGTTTTTGATCTTGAAATGTACTTTGCTTCCCTGATCTGCAGGAATATATCGCTGCGCAGATAAGCCAAAAGAAATAGAAAGCAAAAGGGGGAAAAAAAATTTCAACATAAGAATTTTTTTAAAACGAAAGATGGTAAATATTTACGGAATAATTTTATCCGCAGCCTTAATAATTTTGTAATATTTATTAGTGGCTTTCCTAAAACGAATGCCTTTCATAAGCGGCCAATAATCTACTCCTTTTTTATAATTATACCTGCTTATTTTATAAAGAATGTTCCAGTGTTTTAATATTTCTTTCCAGGCTTTTAGTAACGTATAACCAGTATCGTAAAAGTGATTTGGCTCGGCTCCGCAGCCATTGTATTCTAATATTACAAAATTTTTACCCTGCTTTAATTCTTCAATGGAGTTGCACATTATATCATAGCGGCCATAGAAAAATTCCGTCGGATAACTTATCTCATCAAGCATACCCGTAATGGTTTCATCAATCTCATTTTTAAGATCAATAAAGTGCGCACCACGATTATGGTTAGCAGCATAACTCAGTATATAATTTTCATCCTTTGATATTATTTTATCGAAATTTTTTCCATGCTTTGGCTCGAGGTCATCCTTCCTTTTTTTTGATTTCACATTCATTGAAATCAACTCTGCAAGGGTTTGCTTTCCGTCGCCGGTAACCTGCATAGGTATCTTTTGTAAAAAGCCCGATATGGTACCTTTCCTTTCAGCCGGATGCCGGTAATAAAAAAGGCTTACTTCTAACGGATAAGAAATTAATTCTTGCACAAAATATTCAACGGTAACTTTTGCATGATAAACCGTTAGTTCCTCAACCGAGTCAAGCTTTCTAAAAAGTATTCCCTGGCCACCAACCTCCGGTTTTACTATCAGAGGAAAATGAATTTCTTTAGCTGCTATATTTTCTAAAATTTTTTTAAAATCTTCTCCAGGTTGTACATTAAAAAAGCGTGGGCACAAATGCGAAGGCAGCAGGTCATGCATTTCTTTTTTGGGTTCTCCTTCCATTCCACCAAAGGTGAGACGCGGGTTACTAGGTGTGAAAAACCAAACTGCACGGGAACGTAACATGTACCATGCCCAAACAGGTGTTATTGGAGCGTATAAAATTTTGAACGGCCACTGTTCCCAGTTTTTAATTTTTTGCAGCAAATAATTTTTTTTCAAAAGAGCGTCAAAAGTAAGTGTTAAACTATTGACTGTCCGCACAATTCATCAGAAATGTTTGTTGTATTTTAGCTGGTTTAAAATAATAAAAAAATGCATGTACCCACCATGGCGGAGATGATGGCAGAGAATAAGCAGCCGGAGATATTATTCTGGGTGGGCTGCGCAGGCAGTTTCGATCAGCGGGCACAAAAAATTACAAAGGCCTTTGCTACGATATTGGATAAAGTTGGCGTTAGTTATGCGATTCTTGGTAAAGAAGAAATGTGTACCGGCGATCCCGCACGAAGAGCGGGAAACGAATTTTTATTTCAGATGATGGCCTATCAAAATATTAAGTTACTGGATGGATATGGTATAAAAAAAATCGTAACAGCTTGCCCGCATTGCTTCAATATTTTTAAAAATGAATACCCTGTACTTGGGGGAAATTACGAGGTGGTACATCATTCCGTTTTTCTACAGCAATTGATAGATGATGGTAAAGTCGTGATGAAAGAGGGTGGTGGCTTCAAAGGGAAAAAAATAACTTATCACGATAGCTGTTACCTCGGCAGGGCCAACAATATTTATGAAGCACCAAGAAAAGTGTTGGAAGCATTGGACATTGAGCTTACAGAAATGAAGCGATGCAAAAGCAATGGATTATGTTGTGGCGCCGGCGGGGCGCAGATGTTTAAAGAAGAAGAAAAAGGCGATATTAGAATAAACAATGAAAGGACTAAAGAAGCGTTAGAAACGGGCGCCTCAATCATTGCGGCTGCATGTCCCTTTTGCAATACAATGCTTACAGATGGCGTTAAACTAAATGAAAAAGAAGAAGCGGTGGCAGTGATGGATATAGCGGAGATTGTTGCGGAAGCAATGGAGTGAGAGGTTAGTTATGAGGTATGAGTTATCAGTTATGAGTTATGAGGTATCAGGTATCAGGTATCAGTTATCAGTTATCTGTTATGAGTTATCAGTTATAAGGTATCAGTTACGAGGTGTCAGTCCTCACTCCTCAACTCATCACCCATCACCCATCACTCATCACGTATCACTCATCACTGCTCAACCCATCACTCATCACCCATCACCCATCACTCATCACCAATGACCCACACAAATGACTGAAGAAAAAAGCTTGAATTTCCTTGAAGAAATCGTAGCAGAAGATATAAGTAAAGGAAAAGTAGAAAACATTCTCACACGCTTTCCACCCGAGCCGAATGGCTACCTGCATATTGGGCATGCAAAAAGCATTTGCCTGAACTTTGGACTTGCCCAAAAATATAATGGCGCAACTAACCTCCGTTTTGATGACACGAATCCTGTGACAGAAGAAACCGAATATGTTGATAGCATAAAGGACGATGTACATTGGCTCGGCTTCAATTGGGTGAATGAGTTTTATGCCAGTGATTATTTTGATGAATTGTATAATCTTGCTGTAGAGTTAATACACAACGGCCTTGCTTACGTGGATGACAGTAATGCAGAAAAAATCGCTGCTGAAAAAGGAACGCCTACTGAGCCTGGGCGTGAGAATGAATACAGGAACAGGAGTATCGAAGAAAATATTTTGCTATTTGCCCAGATGAAGAATGGCCAATTCAAAGATGGAGAAAAAGTGTTGCGGGCAAAAATTGACATGGCTGCGCAGAACATGCACATGCGGGATCCGATCATGTATCGCATCAAACATGCGCACCACCACCGTACCGGCGATAAATGGTGCATTTACCCCATGTATGATTTTGCGCATGGACAAAGCGACAGCATTGAACATATCACGCACAGCATTTGTACACTTGAGTTCGTTGCCCATCGCCCGCTATACGATTGGTACATAGATAAGCTTGATATTTTTCCATCGCATCAATATGAATTTGCCCGGCTTAATATGACCTATACGGTGATGAGTAAACGAAAATTATTACAACTGGTGAATGAAGGTTATGTATCAGGATGGGATGATCCACGCATGCCAACGCTATCAGCGTTTAGGCGAAAGGGTTATACTCCGTCGAGTATAAGAACCTTCTGCGATAAGATTGGTGTTGCCCGCCGCGACAATATGATTGATATAAGCCTGCTTGAGTTTTGTATCAGGGAAGAGCTGAACGAAACCGCCCGGCGTGCGATGGCTGTGCTGCACCCTTTGAAACTCATAATTGACAATTACGAAGATGATACAACCGAAGATGTGTCAATAGAAAATCTTCCCGGAGACCCATCCAGTGTGCGTTTGATGCCTTTTTCAAAAGAGCTGTGGATTGAGCAGGAAGATTTTATGGAAGTACCGGTTAAGAAATGGTTCAGGCTTGCTCCGGGTGCGATGGTAAGGTTAAAGAGCGCTTACATCATCAAATGCGAAAGTTTCAAAAAAGATGAAGCCGGAAATGTTACGGAGATTCTTTGCTCGCATGTACCGGAAAGTAAAAGCGGCAGCGATACAAGCGGCTTGAAAGTAAAAGGCACCATTCACTGGGTGAGCGCAAAGCACGCAGCAACCGCCGAAGTACGGTTATATGAAAGATTGTTTAAAGTAGAAAATCCTTCAATAGAAGAAGGGGATTTTAAAGAATA
>JALYYM010000184.1 GCA_030946565.1 Bacteroidota bacterium
GCTCTGTAGTTTCCATCATCCACAAATAATCCTTGTAAGCAACGTAAAACTCAAGTACTGTAAACTCAGGATTGTGCGTACGGTCCATGCCTTCGTTGCGAAAATTGCGACTGAATTCATACACCCATTCAAAACCGCCGACGATCAACCTTTTCAAGAATAATTCATTGGCGATACGAAGATAAAATGGCACATCTAATGCATTGTGATGCGTGATGAAAGGCTTTGCTGCAGCACCTCCGGGAATATTTTGCAATACAGGTGTGTCAACTTCCAATGCACCTTTTTCATTTAGAAATTCACGGATGGCATTCATCATCTTTGTGCGTTTCACAAAGACGTCTTTCACATGTGGGTTTACAATTAGATCTGCATAGCGTTGGCGATACCGAAACTCTGCATCGGTCACTTCATCGAAAGTTTCCCCGTCTTTTTCTTTTACTATCGGAAGGGGACGCAGTGATTTAGATAGCATGGTAAATGATGAAACATGTATTGACGTTTCGCCGGTCTTTGTTGTAAACACATGTCCTTTTACACCGACAATATCACCAATGTCAACCAGCTTTTTCCAAACTATATCATACTGCGTTTTATCATCACCGTTAGATACATCATCTTTACGAATGTAGAGTTGAATTTTACCCGCCCCATCCTGTAGCACGGCGAATGATGCTTTGCCCATATCGCGAATGCTTAATAACCTGCCGGCAAGACAAACATCAGTAAATTCGGACTTGTTTTCTTCACCCTTATAATTTGATTTTATAAAACCGGAAGTCGTATTTACGGGAAACAGTGCGGCAGGATAAGCATCAATGCCTAATTTTTCCAGCTCTTTAAGTTTATCTCTCCTGATAATTTCCTGTTCGGATAAATGTTGCGTACTCATAATAATAAATAAAAAAGTTTGTCAAAAAATGACAAACAGTATAAGTTTTCGGCAAAGGTAACTTTTGAGCAGGAGACAAACAAAGTGGGTGCATTTCAAATGCCGCAAGGTTGTCAACCTTTCAATAAGTTTTTTTAGATTTAAAAACTCCATCTGGAAGGTTGACAACCTTTCCCGGAGCTACATCCGATAACCATCGGAATTTAAATGACCCAACAAAGTACCGTCTACTAATGCGCAGCCGTTGCTGAATTAAAAAATTGCGTGGCTGCTGCAACTCCATTATCGTGAAGGATCTTTTTTTCTTCAGATGACATTTTTCTAATCCTACCTGAAATTTCTCCATAGCTAATATAAATTGTGCGGCCTTTTTCATTACTTAAGTCAGCAGAATTCCTATTCAGTTTTTCCATCATAAGATTCATAACGGCACTGGTATAATCCTTCATACTTTTTACCTGGTATGGAGCAATTGTTGTTTTATTATCTTCAAATTCTTCTACCTGCTTTTCTCTTTCCAGCTTAAGGCCGAGAGTTTCATAGTTATACTTTACATCATCGCTTACGAGCGGATTGTGCCCGGTAGCAGAAGTGTCAAACATATTTATGGGGAAATTGCAGAGCATTCCTCCATCCACATACAGGTCATATTTTGGCTCAACTTTTTTGGCATAAATTTCATTTCCTACGCTATCAATTGCCACAGGCTTAAAGTAAAAGGGAATACAACTGCTGATGTGCACGGCAGTTTTCAATTGCATTTGCGGCCATGTTTCGTAAGAGAAAATCTCAAGCTGCTGCCGCGAGATATTTGTGCCGGTACAATAAAAATCTTTAAAAGTATTATCTGCCAAATGCATCTTATGAAGGTCAGAAAAAGTAATACTGGAATCGCCGGTTTTATATTCTATTAATTTCCCAATCCATTTTTCAAATTTATTTCCCTTGAAAAGTCCATATTCTTTTTTGATCCGTATTATTTTTCCTACAATATCTTTTCCATCATTGAATTGCTGAACCTTTAAATTTTGTAAAACGGAATCTATCTCAACAGAATTGTATCCCAGCGAAATCATCAGGCCGGCTATCGCTCCGGCAGAAGAACCTGCAACACGTTCAATATTTTTAATAATATTTTTTTGCTCAAGCACTTCGATGGCGCCGGCATAGGCAAGCCCGCGAACGCCACCACCTTCGAGCGCAAGATTTTTATATTGATAAGCAGATTGTGAAAAAAGCGTAGTTGGTAAAAGAAAAATAAAAAGAAGATATCGTTGCATAATAAAGTATAGCAAGATACAACGGGTGTCTCAGGCTACATTAATGGAAAACGTTAAAAAGAAACAGAATTATTCGAAGAAATTTTTTAGTGGCACTTTAATTTCACAATCGTCATCAAGGGAAAAAACAAAAGGGGTTTTAAGGTTACTTTTTTGAAGAACATATTTTGAATTTTCCATGCAAAATATTTCCACTTCTTCTTTATCCTGGTTTACAAGCATATAATATTTGATTCCGAAATTTTCGT
>JALYYM010000198.1 GCA_030946565.1 Bacteroidota bacterium
CTTAGCCAGCAACTAAGCACTAAGGTTGCAAAAGTTCTGTATATGCGTTTTCTTGATTTGTTTGAAGGTAAAGAGCCAACACCTCAGCAAATATTAGCCGTGCCTGCGGCAACTTTCAGAAGCCTGGGCTTTTCAAATGCAAAAGCTTCTTATGTGCACAATGTTGCCCGCTTTTTTGTTGAGAATAAAATTACCGATTCGGCTTTACACAAGATGAGCAATGAAGAAGTATTAGCCTTGCTTACACAAATAAAAGGTGTTGGAAAATGGACGGTTGAAATGATATTAATGTTTACACTTGGCAGGGAAGATATTTTTGCCATAGACGATCTTGGCTTAAAACAAAGCGTAGTCAGGCTTTACAAGCTTAAAGAAACTGATCCAAAGTTACTGAAGGAAAAAATTCGAAAGATATCGCTTAAGTGGTCGCCTTACCGCACGTACGCCTGCAGGTATTTGTGGGCCTGGAAAGATGCATAGCTTATTTCTTTTTTATCAAAGGGTTATTAGTTCCATTCACCAAATTATCTACCACCACAAAATCTGGCAGCTTTGAGAAAAACTGTGTAAGCGTTTTACATCCGTATGCACGAACATCAAAGCTGGGATCTAATTTGCGCAGATTGATGCCAAGGTTGGAAATATACGCTTCGTTACTTTCGTTAATGCTCATGTCATACGCTTTATTTATAAGCTTCGTGTTTACCGGTGTTTTTATGTGAAGCTTTTT
Organism: Bacteroidota bacterium; assembly: GCA_030946565.1. Next base: position 731 of record JALYYM010000198.1, read on the forward strand.
TATAGTTTCTTTCTTCTCTGGCTTTTCAGATTTCGGCTCAAAATTTTCAACGTAGGTAAAAATTTCGCAGGACTTCACGAAAGCATTAGGCGTTTTTTGTTCACCGATTCCCATTACAAAAATCCCGTGCTCTCTTATGCGCTTTGCAAGGCCGGTATAATCGCTGTCGCTTGATACAATACAAAATCCATCCACGAGGCCGGCATGCAAAATATCCATCGCATCTATTATCAAAGCGCTATCAGTAGAATTTTTGCCCGTAGTGTAAGAAAATTTTTGAATGGGATTAAAAGCCATTTCATTCAACAGGCTTTTCCAGTGATTCATGTGTTGGGTGGTCCAATCGCCGTACACCCGCCTGATGGTTACCTTACCATATTTCGATGCTTCTTCAAGAATCAGTTCTATCAATTTTGCTTGTGCGTTATCTCCATCAACCAGCAGCGCAATCTTTTGATTTTTTATATCCATATTTATTTGTTGCCACAAAATTATGATTAAACCTTCATAATGGCTTTTCATTGCATTTTAGACACTTTTTTATTTCTTGTCATTAGGTTGAATCTTTTATCTTTGGCAATAACAAAAAATATTATGAAGTTCATCGTTTCCTCCACGCAATTATTAAAGCATCTTCAGCAAATAAGCGGCGTTATAAATGCTAACACCGTGTTACCTATTCTTGAAGATTTTTTATTTGAAATAGATAAAAGTAAGCTTACAGTAGTTGCGACAGACCTGGAAACAGTGATGAAAATTCACATGGACATTGAAGCGAAAGACAGTGGCAGGGTGTGTATCCCGGCAAGAATTTTATTAGACTCCCTTAAAAATATTCCCGAACAACCGCTGACTTTTAATATTGATAAAAACTTCGCAGTAGAGATAACAAGCGACAACGGAAAATATAAAGTAATGGGTGAAAATCCAGATAACTTTCCAAAAGAACCTGCAGCAGATACTGCAACTACCTTTTCCGTTCCATCATCAGCGCTCCTAACGGCTATCAGTAAATGCCTTTTTGCAGTAAGCAATGATGATCTTCGTCCCGCTATGACGGGCGTTTTTTTTGAGCTTTCCGAAAAAGGAATTACCTGCGTTGCCACAGATGCTCACCGCCTCGTAAGGTTTACACGGCTTGATGTAGCCTGCCCGCAAAAAGATACTTTTATCGTTCCGAAAAAGCCACTCACTTTATTGAAAAGTGTGTTGCCGTCAAATGACAATCCGCTGGAAATTTCTTATAACAGCAATCACTTATTCGTAAAGCAAAATGAAACAGAATTGGTCTGTCGCCTTATTGATGCAAGGTTTCCCGATTATAAAGTGGTAATACCAACAGATAATCCTTACAAGCTCACCGTGGATAAAAGTGATTTTCAAAACGCTCTTCGGAGAGTTAGCGTCTTTTCTAATAAAAGCACTAACCAGGTCGCTCTTACCATTAGCGGCAGTGAGCTTCAGTTGGCTGCGCAAGATGTGGATTTTAGTTTTGAAGGAAACGAACGCATGACTTGCCAATATGACGGTGAGGATCTGCAGATCGCTTTCAATGCGAAATTTTTAATTGAAATGCTGAGCGCTGCAGATACTGACGAGATAACAATTGAACTGAGCACGCCCACAAAAGCAGGCATTGTAAAACCCACTGAAAAGAATGAGAACGAAGAGCTTTTAATGCTCGTAATGCCGCTTATGCTCAACAATTAGCCAGCCCGGTTTCCGCCCACTTTCAAATCGTATAAAGAAATTTTCTTTTGTAAAATTTCCATCCTTTCCTTTGACCTTTTACTTTTTGCTAAAGAGTATTTCAGTATTTTTAATAGAACCTAAATAAACCTATAAGTATGGTATGGATCATTTTTGGCATTCTTCTTTTTGGAATAACAGGTGTTATTGTCAAAAATAATCCTGCGCTCTCCCGGTACAAAAGTGTCGGAAGAATAATTGCCCTGTTATTTATTATATTAGGCATTTTGTTCGCCTGCATTGTACAAATAAACATCGGCCAGGTTGGTGTAAAAATTTTATTCGGCAAGGTGCAAAACGATGTTTTAAGAAGTGGCCTTCACTTTGTAAATCCCCTGCTTGATATTGAAAGAGTGGATATAAAAACGCAGAATTATACAATGAGCGGCGTAAATGACGAAGGGGACAAAGCGGGGGACGATGCTATTAAGGTGCTTGCCAGTGACGGGCTTGAGGTTACTATTGATTTAACCGTTTTATATAGAGTGATAGCCAGCGAAACGCCAAAACTATTAAGTGAAACGGGACCTGATTTTAAAGATAAAATTGTACGGCCTTTAACCCGAACAAAAATTCGCGACAATGCTGTTTACTACCAGGCCATTGAATTGTTCAGCAACAAAAGAGATGAGTTTCAACAAAGAATTTATAAAAGTATTGAAACAAATTTTAAGCAAAGAGGCTTGCTTCTTGAGCAATTACTTATTAGAAATATTACTTTACCAAACTCGGTAAAGGCTTCTATTGAATCTAAAATAAATGCGGAACAGGATGCTAAGAAAATGGAATTTGTTTTACAAAAAGAAAGACAGGAAGCGGAACGAAAAAGAGTAGAGGCGCAGGGAATTGCAGATTATCAAAGGATAATTAACACCGGCCTTACAGATAATCAATTGCAATACGAACAAATACAAGCCATAAAAGAGTTGGCTCTAAGCCAGAATGCAAAAATAGTTATGATGGGCAAAGGCAACACGCCAGTGATTATTGACGGTAAATAAGAGCGTTATGGAATTAGTGACAATAAGAACTTTCAATAATTATTTTTCAGCGAATATCTTATTAACAAAGCTGAGAGATGCCGGCTTTCAATGCTACCTGAAGGACGAGCATACCGTGACAATGGACCCATTGCTTACCAACGCCGTCGGCGGCATAAAGCTGGTAATAAAAAGGGAAGATGAGCAGGAAGTAGTTAGCGTTATGCAGCATTTTGATGAACAATACAGGCAGAGCGCCGTATGCCCGAAGTGTGGCTCACATGATATACATCTTATGCCAAAAAGATCTACAGCGAATATGGTGACGGCTATATTGAGCTGGCTATTTTCTGATTACGCGGTATCGGCCGAGAATGTTTATCAATGCGGTGTATGCGGTTTTGAAAGCAATACCTTGCCTGAGTCACTTCAAAATAATATTAATTATTTCGAGCCGGAAGCGCTGAACTAATGTTTATTTCGCTCTTCCCTCTTAGCATATCTTATAAATTTAATTATTGAAGACAATAGCGCTTATACCTGCCCGTTATGCAGCCACCCGTTTCCCCGCAAAGCTTATGCAAATGCTGGGAAACAAAACAGTGATCAGGCATACTTACGAAAACACTGTTGCAACCCTTTTATTTGATGAAGTAATTGTGGTTACAGACAGTGAAATAATTTTTAATGAAATTGTTCAAAATGGCGGCTATGCTATTATGAGCAAGGCCGAGCACGAAAGTGGCAGCGATCGTATCGCAGAGGCGGTGGTGGATATTGACGTGGAGGTTATAGTAAATGTGCAGGGAGATGAGCCTTTTGTAAAAAAGGAAATTCTTGAGAAACTAATCAATGTTTTTAATGAAGATCGCAATGGGTTAGTGCAGGTAGCATCACCAATGCATGAAATAACGGACGGAAATATGATTAAAGATCCTAACGTTGTGAAAGTAGTCGTTGATAAAAATATGTTTTCGTTATTATTCAGCCGCAGCGCAATTCCCTTTGCAAGAAGCAGC
>JALYYM010000202.1 GCA_030946565.1 Bacteroidota bacterium
GTTGCAGAGTTTTCTATAAGGCGGTTATTTGTCTGGTATTCATTTAAAATGTTACCAATAATTTTTCCATCAGCAGGCGGATTTGCCGGTATAAGGTTTACCACTCCGGCTACAGCATCAGAGCCATAAATAAGGCTGGCAGGGCCTTTTACCACTTCTACTTTGTCAACAGTATTTTGATCTACCTCTATGCCGTGCTCATCGCCCCACTGCTGGCCTTCCTGGCGTACACCATCATACAAAGTAAGAATACGGTTAAAACCCAACCCTCTTATAAATGGCTTGGAAACATTGGGCCCGGTCGTCACCGCACTGATGCCCGGCACTTTCGCGATGGCATCAATTACATTCGTACTCAGATTCTGTTGTAAATATGTTTTGCTAATTGAAATAATAGGAATAGGATTTCTTCTTATCGAGGTTGCTTTGGAAGATCCGGTTACTACTATCTCGCTCTCTTCGGTAACGGAAATATCCAGTGCTACATTTGCCTGCATATTTCGTGTCTCCGCATTTTGATTGAAGACTATATTTTTTAAAATGGTTTTGTAACCGACAAATCTAATTTCAGTCAGGTACGTGCCGGCTGGAATATTGTTTATTTGAAAATGGCCATCTGCATTTGCAACGCTTCCTTTTTTAAGATCGGCAATGTAAACGGTGGCCCCGGCAAGAGGAGAGCCGGATGCACCCGCGGTTATATTTCCGGAGAGAGAAAATCTTTCCTGGTTTTTTTGAGCACTGGCTGGCAGGCAAAATAATATAGCTATGGAGATAATAGCTGTGTATTTAAAGTTCATTTGTAAAATTTTAATTTGAATCAAAAGGTGATTGAGTTCTCATAACAATCAAGCCATTGCCCGCTATGCGGGTTACAAAAAGAATAGCATGTCAGGCCAAAGAAGGTGGGCCCCTTAATTCAAAGTAGAAGTGATCAGCACAAATGAAACTTGCTGCTGTGTAGATTTTTATGATAGTAATCACTTCGGGAGCGGTACATGAAACTGGCTGCAGCAGTACGGTGAATGGAGATTCAACAACGAGATTATCAACCTGGCAATTAAAGCCTGCAACAGATAACGAAGGACATTTTGAATCCTTTGTTTTTATTATTACCGAGTCCTTGTGATTGGCAAAGAAGTAATGCAGAACTTTTGTTGGCGTAATGCTTAGCGCAAAAACTGCCAAAAGGCTTGCCGCAATAAATTTTCTTATGAAAGTATTTTGTGTCAATTATGAATTTTGATACAAGGTTGCAAATATAAAAACTTAATCATGATTATTCCTGCTTAGTTTTTTTGTTGTACATTATTCACTATTAATTAATACCTAAAAAATAGATTTATGCCAATCGTAAAAGTAATAGAAGTGATTGCCGCTTCTGAAACGAGTTTTGATGATGCAATTAAAAGTTGCGTTGCCGAAGTTTCCAAAACAGTTAACAACATTGATTCGGTCTATGTAAAAGATTTTAAAGTGCATGTGGAGGAAGGAAAGATTAAGTCTTATGGAGTAATATGTAAGGTGTCATTTAGAGTAGGTGGTAAGGATCTTGCTTGATTTTGAACCAATATTTTAATGATAGAAGGGAGCTTCCCCTCCCTTCTATCATTATCTTCTAATGCCCGTTGATTGTTATCCTTAGATATTTACAACCTGCACTGCCGTGCCATAACAGAGCACTTCTGTAACGCCGTTCATTACTTCATTCGCATCATAGCGCATATTAATTATAGCATTACCGCCTTTTTCATTCGCATGTTGTATCATATGATGGTAAGCTTCCACGCGGGTTTTCTCACACAGATCCACATAAATAGAAATAGTTCCTCCAAATAAAGTTTGCAGCCCACCTGCTATATTTCCAAACACGCTACGTGACCGTACTGTGATGCCGCGAACGATGCCTAAATGTTTTGTGACACGATATCCTTCAAGTTGGTTACTTGCTGTTATTAAATTTTCATCTACCATAATTATATTTTTATGTTCAAATTTAACAATCTTTTCCCGCGGGTACTTTATTAGCACCGTTTTTGTTCTTGTGTAGTTCGTAATTTGCAACCTTTTCGTTTTTTACTCTAAATTTTTTATATTCTATAATGTTACAAACTGCTGAAGACATTCGCCTGTTGAATGAGAAGATCAATCATTCGGCGACATTCATTGATAAAATTCATGCTGAAATAGGTAAGGTAATTGTTGGCCAGCATCACATGGTTGAGCGCCTTTTGATAGGCCTTTTAAGTAATGGCCATATTTTACTGGAAGGTGTTCCCGGCCTGGCTAAAACACTTTCGATAAAATCGCTGGCAAGTACTATCAATGCACAGTTTAGCCGTATCCAGTTTACGCCAGACTTGTTGCCCGCCGATGTAATAGGCACTATGATTTACAACCAGCAGAAGAATGAATTTATGGTGCGCAAAGGTCCCATTTTCGCCAACTTTATTTTGGCTGATGAAATAAATAGGGCGCCCGCAAAAGTGCAAAGCGCCCTTCTCGAAGCGATGCAGGAAAGGCAGGTAACGATAGGAAATAATTCATATAAACTTGACGAGCCTTTTTTAGTGCTTGCAACGCAGAACCCAATTGAGCAGGAAGGAACTTATCCACTGCCGGAGGCGCAGGTTGACAGGTTTATGCTAAAAGTTATTATTGATTATCCCACAAAAATAGAAGAGCAGGCTATTATAAGGCAAAATGTACAGGGATTGCAACAGGTAAACCTAAACGCAGTTGTCTCCACGCAGGAAGTATTAAGCGCACGTGAGTTGGTGAGGCAGGTTTATATGGATGAAAAAGTTGAGCAATACATTATTGATATCGTATTCGCCACCCGTTATCCTGATCAATATAATATCGCAAAACTAAAACCGTTGATCTCTTTTGGCGGTTCTCCCAGAGCAAGTATCAATCTTGCGCTTGCTGCTAAAGCCTATGCTTATCTCAGTAAGCGGGGTTATGTAATTCCGGAAGATGTGAGAAATATTTGCAAAGATGTTCTTCGCCATCGTATAGGTCTTACCTACGAAGCAGAAGCAGAAAATGTAAATGTGGAAATGATAATAGCCGAAGTTTTGAAAGTAGTGAATGTTCCGTGACGAACATGTACGAAGTACGAT
>JALYYM010000226.1 GCA_030946565.1 Bacteroidota bacterium
CCATATTTTGCTTGCGTTCCCGAATACCTATTACAAGCCTCTTGAGCCCAAAGGCAAAATGGAAAATATGGAAAGCGTGGAGAAGGAAGTTCAATATATGTTTAAGCCCGAGCTTGCACCAACTAACAGTGAGACAGAGCCGCAAAATCCAGCGCCCCGATTTGGAGCGAAAGATATTTTTGACTTAAGCTGGAAAAGTTTGCTGGATGCCTACACCTGCACAGAATGTGGTAGATGCACCGCGGCGTGCCCCGCAAACCTTACGGGTAAGCTTTTAAACCCAAGAAAGATAATGATGGATACCCGTGACAGGATGGAAGAAGTGGGAACGAATATTCAAGTGAACAAAACTTTTACAGATGATGGCAAAACACTGCTGCATAATTATATCACTACTGAAGAATTGCGAGCCTGCACTACCTGCAATGCATGTGTGGAAGAGTGTCCCGTAAGTATAAATCCCTTAAGCATTATTCTTGAGTTACGCCGTTCCCTTGTAATGGAAGAGAGTAATGCACCCGCCGAATGGAACGGCATGTTCAGCAATATTGAAAATAATTTTGCTCCCTGGAAATTTAGCCCCGATGAAAGGGACAAGTGGACGGAGGAAATGTGATGTGAAATATGTACGAAATACGATGTGTGATGTACGATGTTTTTACGAAACGATTTTACAAAATCAATTTATCAAATATTAATTTATGGAGTCAAATGAGATGATCAAACGCACAAAGCAATTTGCTTTTGATTGCGGACACTTAATATTATCATTGGAGCAGAATATTATTAACAACGCTCATAGCTCCCAACTGATTCACCCCAGTAGCTCAGTTGGCGCAAACTACAGAGCCACAAGGCGGGCGAAATCAAACGCTGATTTTATTAATAAACAAAATTGTTGAAGAAGAATTTGATGAATCACTTTTCTTTCTCGAAATGATAGTAGAATTCAATAAAACTAAAAGGTATAAATAGCTACTATTTATAAAAAAGGTGAAGATCTTTTGAAAATAATTGTGTCTTCACTAAAAACACTCAGAAAAAAATAAACGATAGTTTTTTTTACTCAGAACTTACTTCCACAAATTTGTTTACGCGAAATATCTCAGTGTTGTCAAACGCCGTACATCAAACATCATTAGGGCTTGCTGCTTTGCTGGCATTTATATTCGTCAGCCCGAACGTCAGCCCAATTGAACAACTATTTTACAAAAGATGAGGACATGCAGTTCAGCCAGCATAGCAGCTAACCCCATGTAAGCGTTTAGTACTGCTGTCAAACAGGTTGTTTATTCCTTTCAGAAATTTTTAAAATCCGGTCTTTACGCTTTGCATTTTTTGCCTTAATATTTTGCATGATTTTCCTAAAGTCCGCAAGTTCTTGTTTTGTCCACGGCTCAGACTTTGTTGATAAATCTACGTTCTTCGGTTCTTTTATAAGTCCCATATTTTTAGCTTTTAAAATATTGTGAGATAAGCCTTAATGCTGCACTCGTTTCAATGAACATTCTTAGTCCACGAAAATGTGTCGCATAAAGCGATTCCTGATAATGTTTAATAAGTGCTGATTTTGCGTCAAACGCAAGAAATCCTTCATAACCCTTGTCAACTGAAACTTTGCAGGAATAAGCAACCAGATTGCCAGGTACACCAAAATAAGCTTTGTCTTTGCCTTTATTGAATTTTGCACTTCAATTAAGTGCATAAAAATATGGTCTTGTTTATCTTCAATGCTTAAAAGTCCTTGAATGATTGTGAGATTATTTACAGTCGTTAATTTATAAACCTCTTTGGTTTTGTCTTTAAGCTCCTTGCTCCAGTTAAATTGCCAATCTGCCTTTTTGATTTGCTTCGCGTCTTTGTCTGTAAGCCTTACAATTTCAGTATGGAAAACCTCACCAGTCTGCGTGTTTTCAATTGAGTTTGTCAGCTTATCAATTTCAAAATCAAGTCCGAATTCTTTTTGTTTTTTCACTTACAAATTTACTAATGTTGAGGCGTTATCAAAAAGTCCTTAAAGTTTAGGTGTCAAATTGCATGACCGCTTACGTACCTCTTTTCACACATCTTACATCACACATCGTACTTCGTACATTTCTATATGCTTCTTTTCGCATCAAAATTTTCTAACTCCTTCGCCACTGCATTTAAAAATGTAGAGCCTAATGCGCCGTCAATGATCCTGTGATCGTAGCTTAAGGAAATATACATCATGTGTCGAATGGCAATACTATCACCTTGCGCAGTTTCAATAACTACCGGGCGCTTTTTAATTGCTCCTACAGCCATGATAGCCACTTGTGGCTGGTTGATAATAGGCGTTCCCATAATGCTCCCGAAAGTACCCACGTTAGTTATGGTGAAAGTTCCGCCGGCTGTATCGTCAGGCTGAAGCTTATTGTTGCGTGCCGCTTCTGCAAGGTTGTTTACCTGCTTTGCAAGTCCTGTAAGATTGAGCTGGCCTGCATTTTTTATTACGGGCACAATTAAATTGCCATTGGCTAAAGCCGTTGCCATCCCAATGTTTATATCTTTTTTTATAATGATGCGCTCACCATCCACGCTGCTGTTTATGAGGGGATATTTTTTAATACATTTTACAATTGCTTCTACAAACAAAGGAGTGAAAGTAATTTTTTCACCTTCCTGTTTTTCAAAATCCTTTTTTACTTTCTCACGCCATAGAACGAGATTGGTAACATCACACTCCGCAAAACTGGTAACATGGGCGCTGATGTTTTGGCTATCAATCATGTGCTTCGCAATCATCTTGCGCATACGGTCCATCTCGATGATTTCAACATTGCCGGAAAAAGTTGCAGGTGTATTATACTCCTGCTTCGGCTGGCTTTGTTGTACATGCTGCGGCACCTCATGCGGCTTCGTCTCCTGGAAAGGTTCCTTAGCTGGTTGAGCCGGTTGCACTGGCGCATTCTTCCTATTCTCCAGGTAAGTCATTATATCTTTTTTACTTACTCTTCCATCCTGCCCGGTGCCTTCCATTTTTTCTAACTCACTCATGGAAATACCTTCGCTTGCTGCAATATTTAAAACCAATGGGGAATAAAAGCGAATTGCGGTATTTGCATTTGCTGAGGCTGTTTTTTCAGAAGGCTGATAGGGAACTTCTTCAATAAGATTAGCCTCCTCATATTGCTCTTCTTTTTGCAGAGCAGAAACATCGTTTGATTGCGTGGAATTATTTATGCCGCTAGTACCGTCACCGGTATTTATTCTTGCAATTACCTCTCCTATAGATACCACATCATTTTCATTATAAAGAATTTCAGCTATTGTTCCTTCTGCGGTTGATGGTACTTCACTATCTACTTTGTCAGTTGCTATTTCCAGCACTGTCTCATCATGCTCTACTTTGTCACCGGGCTTTTTATGCCATTTAAGAATAGTAGCTTCCATGATGCTTTCTCCCAACTTAGGCATTATTAAATCTACCACACTCATAAGATTATTTTAAATTATTACTTCCGATTCGCTACCGGATCAATATCGCCAAAATTAAGTAAAATCAATAAGTTTACTCCAAGTCATGAAAACGCTATGCTAATTCTCCACAATAAATTTTCTCACCAGGTTAAGAGCCATCATGCCGGTAACTTCTATATTCCGTTCACGATTAAAACGCAGATTTATTTTTTGGCAATTGCTGCTTTTGTTATTGCCTACTGCTATCCACACTGTGCCAACCGGCTTCTCTTCCGTGCCTCCGCCGGGACCCATAATACCGGAAACAGCAATACCATAATCGGTTCCCAACTTTTTCAGTAAGCCAGCCAACATCTCTTCAACCGTTTCTTTACTTACTGCGCCATATTCTTCCAGCGTACTTTTTTTTACGCCTAACAATTTTTCTTTGATATCATAGGAATAGCTAATAATACTTCCTTCATAATATTCTGACGAGCCTGCGATGGAAGTAATAAGATGTGCAATGTAACCACCCGTGCAGCTTTCTGCGGTTGATAATGTTTTGCCTTTTGCCTTTAGCAATTTCCCTATAACCACCGGCATGGAATCGTCAACATCAGTCACCATATAATCTTTCACCAGGGTTTTTAATTCTTCGAAATATGCATCTAATGTTTGCTCCACTTTTTCCTTTTCAAAACCTGATGTTGATAATCGTAATCTCACCATCCCGTAATTGGGCAGGTAGGCCAATTTTATTTCAGGAGGCAACAATAGTTCAAAATCTTTGATAACCTCTGCGAGAGCTGATTCACCAATACCTGCAGTAAGTAATGTTTTATGCGAAATAATTGGTAGTTGATACTTTTCTTTTAGCATTGGAATGACGGTTTTTTCCATCATGCCTTTCATTTCGTAAGGCACGCCAGGCATACTTATGAAGATAGTATTGCCCTTATGAAACACCATACCTGGCGCCGAACCTCTTTTGTTTTGTATCACTTCACACACATCCGGTACCTCTGCCTGCAATAAATTTACTTGCGTGATAGGGCGCTTGAATATTTTCTCAAACAAATATTTTACATTTATTAGTGCCTCTTCATTCACAATCATTTTTCCGCCAAAATATTCGCAAAGCACTGGTTTGGTTATATCGTCTGAGGTTGGGCCAAGCCCACCGGTAATTAAAATAATATCTGCATCCCGGCTTTCAATCTCCAATACATCCTTTATTTCAGTAGCACTATCCCCAACGGCTACACGCTTTCTTACAGCAATACCATTTTGATTAAGCTTTTGCGCAATCCAGGCGCTGTTTGTATCGTTTACCTGCCCGATAAGTAATTCATCTCCTATAGTAATAATGGTAGCATATACATTTTTCATGAGGCGAAATTATGTGTAAAAAACTTTTTGCATTTTAATTTATTGCTATTAGCAATTTCTCTTTTACCGGGATTATTCTTTTAGTTTTGATTCATAATTATTTCATTTGAAAAAACTATTCCTGCTTCTTACGCTGTTTTACTTTGCTCAAATAAAAGCACAGCCGGTTCATACAGTTTTTAATTCCGCGTTCCAAAAACTTCAAAATGACCCATCTTTCAGGCATGCTACAATTGGCCTGTATGTAATAAATACTTCGACAGATGAAAGCATAACAAGCCAAAATATACAGGTAGGCATGGCACCTGCAAGTTGCCAGAAAGTTATTACGGCTTCAACAGCATTCATGTTACTTGGCCACGACTATAAGTACAAAACCACTCTTGCCTATAATGGAACCATAGAAAAGGGTGTGCTTAACGGCGATATAGTTATCAAAGGCAGTGGCGATCCTACTCTTGGCAGTTGGCGCTATGATGCTACCGAAGAAGAGAATATTATTTCAATATTTAAAAAAGAAATCACACGGCAAGGGATAAACGAAATCAGTGGGCATGTATATGCGGATGAAAGCTTATGGAATGGTGAGGCAACACCTGATGGCTGGATATGGCAGGATATCGGAAGCTATTATGGAGCAGGAGCACGAGCAATAAACTGGCGCGAAAATCAATATGATCTATATTTAAAGTCAGGGAATAATATAGGAGACAGCGTTGAGATTGCGGGCACCAAACCTGCATTCATTGAGGGGCTTCAACTTAAATCAATGGCAACCGCCGCAAAGAAAGCGAGTGGTGATAATTCGTACATTTATTTTCCTCTTGATAAAAAATATGGCTATGTAAGAGGAACCATCCCGGTTAATGAAAATAAGTTTAGCATATCCGGCGCTATGCCTCATCCTGCAAACCAGCTAGCTGCAACGCTGGAAGCTGCGCTAAAAAAAATACCTGTTGAAGATGTTATAAGAGAGAATGTAATAGCCGATCCGACCGATTCAATACATATCTTTTATACCTATAGCTCTCCTCCGCTCGATAGCATTGCTCACTGGTTTTTGAGGCGAAGTGTCAATCTGTATGGAGAAGCTTTAATAAAAACACTGGGATATGAAAATACAGGCACAGGCGCAACTGACAGCGGTGTAAGCGTAATAAAAAACTTTTGGAAAGATAAAGGTATTGAACCATCGGCATTAAATATTATAGATGGAAGTGGCCTTTCGCCCGCCAATCGAATAACCCCGGCCTCCTTAGTAACCATTCTTGAATATGCGAGAAAACAAAAATGGTTCTCATCTTTTTACAATGCATTACCTGAGATAAATTGTATCAAAATGAAAAGTGGTTCTATCGGTGGAGTTGTATCTTACACAGGATATATCAAAAGTAAAAAAGGCGACGAATATATTTTTGCTTTTATCATAAATAACTATGATGGTGGAGGAAGTGAGGTGCGAAAAAAAATGTGGAAGCTGCTTGATATTCTAAAATAAAAAAATAATCTTCATCTAAATATTTTCTTTTTAATCTTAAAAATTTTTTATGCAGGAACAAAACTATAAAAATCATCCACGCACGGTGCCCTTATTTCACTATGGATTGTCTATAATATTATTTGCATGTCTCGTATGTTCTGTCTGGAATGCATACCGTGCTTATGAACATCATTCAGGAAGGTTAGTAGCAGCAATTGTTTTCGGATTGTGTATTGCTTCCCTGATACTTGAATGGTATGCACGCGTCTTTCCAATAGCAGCACAGGACAGGGCCATACGTGCAGAAGAAAATCTCCGGCATTTTGCACTCACAGGGAAACTTCTTGATCCCCGGCTAACGATGGCACAGGTAATCGCATTGCGTTTCGCAGAAGACACTGAATTTGTTTTATTATCAGAAAAAGCAGCGAATGAAAACATGAAGGCGGGCGAAATTAAAAAGGCCATTGTAAATTGGAGAGCTGACCATCACAGGGTGTAATTATTAGATTTTCTACTTCGGCTAACCGGCAGGGTTATGAACCTTTTTATCAAAGTTATGCAACGCCCATATTGAGATCATTAGCCAAATCATGCTTAAGCAAAACCCTGCGACTACATCACTTGGATAATGTACCCGCAGATAAACGCGACTGAATGCTATAGCAGTTGCAAGCGAGAAAAGTATTACCGTTGCGAATATCTTCCAACCGCTTTTTATTTGAGTTTGCCATATAAGATAGGCGATCATCCCAAAAAAAGTAAAAGAGGAAAATGAATGGCCACTGGGGAAACTAAAGCCTGTTACATTCCTTATCAATGGATCAAGCGGGCGGTGCCGCTGAAAAATATTTTTAAGTAAATATAAAAGTGCTGTGCTTGTAATGCCGATAGCTGCTACATCCAACGCAAGTTTCCAATTTCTTTTAAACAAGTAATATACGATCAAAATAGAGTAAGCCGGAAATAGGAATGAAGATGACCCAAAGAAAGTAATCGTCTCAAATATCTTTGTTGCCAGCGGAGATTCAAAAGATAAAATAGCGTTGGCGATTGACGAATCAAAGCCGTTTTCGTGCTCAAGTACAATTTCATCTGTAATCGTTACGAACACAAAAAGCGTGAGAAGAAATAAAACAACAGCTATTACCAAACGGAGCGTTATCCATTTTGCCAGTTCCTGTTTAAATCCTGAATAGCTCAGCTGAAAAAATTTATTTGTTTATAATTATTGCACAACTACCACCGCGAAAGATCCTGGTGTTATTTTCCTTCTTTGATTTTCTGCCGCGCCTTTTTCTATAGGCTCATATTGTGCTGAGGGCAAATATAGTGTATGTGTGTTGTGATTTATGGTGAGTGTCCGTGCACTTTCTCTTGTTGGAATTTTCTCAACAACGATGAATTTATCTTCATCGTTCTCTTTTATCGCGGTAACATTTCCTTCCCCATTCGATGTGTAAATCATTTTTTCTTCTTTATCAAACACAACCCCATCGCAACCATCACCAATGGGCAATGATGTTACAACTTTTCCATTATTTGAATT
>JALYYM010000254.1 GCA_030946565.1 Bacteroidota bacterium
TGCTTCTCTTCATCATCCATTTCCATGTTAGGCTGAAAGATGGGGATCATTTTTTTTGCATCATAAATAGCACGATTGTATTTATTGCCAAGAACGATAATAGTGACCGAGTCTTCGATCATTCTTATAAAAACAGTATTATTTCCGTGCCACCAGCCATTATGATAAATTATTTTCTGTCCGTTGGGGTATACATTCATTCTCCAGCCATATCCATAATTTCGTATTCCAGGCTTCTCATTACTATAGGCTGTAAAAGCTTCATCTAAAGTTTTCTTAGTAAAAACCTGGTTTGTGTATAATGCCTGGTCCCATTTCAAAAGATCTTCCGGCGTACTATAAATATTTTTATCTCCGAAGCCTGTATCCAAAAAAGTCAGGCGTTCCTGCCTTCCTCTCCAATCATAAGAAGCCATTGCTTTGGCGCTATCGGCCATAGTAAACACGTAAGTATCGTCCATGTGAAGGGGCGTAAAAAAGAATTCCTGCAGCACTTGCGAATAACTTTTTCCTGCAGCCTTTTCAATTATTAATCCTAACAGGGCATAGTTTGTATTGCAATAAGTAAAGTGCGTACCGGGTGCGCTTTGAACCGGCGGTTTATATTGAATCATGTAATTCAACATATCCATGTTGGAGCAATATTGTTTTACATTCCACCCAAGTTGCTGCATGAAATAAATATAATTAGGCAGCCCGCTGCGATGGCTAAGCAAAAGTTTTATGGTAATACCGTCATAGGGAAATGCCGGAAAATATTTTTTTACATTATCATTGAGATTAAGCTTTCCAAGTTCGGCAAGTTTTAAAACCGCCATGGCAGTAAATGTCTTTGAAATAGATGCCAGGTGAAAAGCGCTGTGCGGTGTAAGTGAATCTTTTTTTTGCAGGTTAAAATAACCATGATAATCTTCGTAAATAATCTTTCCTTTTTTTGCAACGAGCATACCGCCATTAAAACCTTTTGCAACTAAATCATTATTGTAAAAAGTTTTTACAGCATTATAATACCTGTCAAAATCTTCTTTAGGAATATCGCCCGGCTGCGGTGCAATATATGCCAGCGAATCTTTAGCAGAGGCATCGGCTTTGCCGGCTGAACCTGATTTGCAAGCTGCGAAAGAGAGGGAAAGAATAAAAATTATAAAATAAATCCTGCAAACATTCATCGTAAATAATTCATAGATTATGGGACTATATTTGCAATATTACATTACAAACTTTATATGGCAGACAAAAAGACGACGAGTTATCCCAAAGAAAAAATTAAAATTTTATTTCTCGAAAATATCAGCAAAGCAGCCACCCAAAAATTTCTTGAAGCCGGTTATACTTCTGTGAAGCAAGTACCCGGAGCTTTGAGCGAACGTGACCTGATAAAGGAAATAAAAGATGTTCACCTGCTTGGCATTAGGTCCAAATCAAAAATTACGCAGGAAGTGCTGGACAATGCGCCACGCCTTCAGGCGATCGGGTGTTTTTGTATTGGCGTAAACCAGGTAAATCTTTCCGCAGCTACTAAAAAAGGCATTACTGTTTTTAATGCACCGTACTCTAATACCCGCTCTGTAGCTGAGCTGGTGATTGCGGCATCTATTATGCTGATAAGAAAAATTCCTGACAAAAATAAGGCAGCGCACGAAGGTATATGGTTGAAAGATTCTAAAGGAAGCCATGAGTTGCGGGGCAAAACGTTGGGCATAATCGGCTATGGCAATATAGGCTCACAGGTAAGCGTACTCGCAGAATCGCTTGGCATGAAAGTTACCTTTTATGATGTAGAAACTAAAATGCCTTTAGGCAATGCAGAAGATAAAAGTTCGCTCAGAGAACTTTTGAAAAATGCTGATATCGTAACCCTGCATGTTCCGGATTTGCCTTCTACAAAAAATATTATAAACAAGACAACAATAAAATATTTCAAGAAAGATGCGATACTTTTAAATTATTCACGCGGTACTGTTGTTGATATTGATGCGCTGCAAAAAGCTTTGATAAATAATGAACTTGGTGGTGCAGCAATAGATGTTTTTCCCGAGGAACCTGAAAAAAATGGCGATAAGTTTTGGACTGCCTTGCAAGGTTTAAGCAATGTAATCTTAACGCCCCACATCGGTGGCTCCACGGAAGAGGCACAACAAAATATTGGTGAAGATGTAAGTAGTAAGCTTTTTAATTTTCTTGAAAAAGGAATTACCACAGGCTCACATACCATACCTGCATTGAGCCTGCCACCACAGGAGGGCACACATCGCATACTGCATGTACACAACAATGTGCCGGGTGTATTATCAGAAATCAATACCAAGCTTTCGCAACATAAAATAAACATATTGGGACAATACCTTAAAACGAATGATGAAATAGGGTATGTAGTTTTAGATGTAAATAAAAATCTCTCCCGCGATGCACTTGAGTTATTAAAAGAGGTAAAAGAAACGATTAAAGTGAGGATGTTGTATTAGCAGGGATGCAGAGATGCAGGGATATACAGAGATACAGAGATACAGAGATACAGAGATACACAGATACAGAGATTCACAGATACAAAGATTCACAGATACAAAGATTCACACATACAGAGATACACACATACAGAGATACACAGATACAGAGATACACAGATAAACTTGTGATTAAGCTTTAGTATTAAAAAAAATGGGCAGGCTTATTTACGAG
>JALYYM010000300.1 GCA_030946565.1 Bacteroidota bacterium
GCAGTGATTGTATGAATTGGGCCATTTGATAGCTCAATCCGCAATCATCAATAGTGGTTAGTCCCGCAGCAAAACAATTCTTTTGTGCTTCCAGTAAAGCTGCCTTTATTTCTTCATAGGATGGAGATGGAATTTTTGAATACACCAATGAAGTGGCGTTATCAATTAAGATACCGGTTAGCTTTCCATCTTTTACTTCTATTTCTCCGCCGGTTAATTTGTCTCCTGGTTTTATGCCGGCGAGTTCCAATGCTTTTTTATTAGCGATCGCTGCATGTCCGTCAACTCTTGATAAAATCACCGGACGGCCAGGGAATAATTCATTTAGCTTTTCATTGTTTGGAAATTCTTTCACCTTCCAGTCATTTTGATCCCAGCCATTTCCTACTATCCAGCCATTTTTATTTTTTACTGAAAATGTTTTAAGCTTATCAAGAATTTGCGGCCAGCTTGTGGTGCCCACCAGGCCTGCATTCTGAAGACTCAGGCCATATTCTACAAAGTGAGCATGGGCATCTATTAAACCAGGAAACAGGTATTTTCCCTTTGCATCAATCGTTGTTGTAGCCTCATACTTGTCAAGCAGATCGGCACTTTTTCCAACATCAATAATTTTACCTTCTCTCACAGCGATCGCTTCAGTGATGGTGAAGTTGTTGTCAATCGTGTACACATGTGCGTTATATACCAGCAGATCAGCTTTATCTTTTGATGTTGCTGTTGTCACAATAAAAAAACAAACGCATGCTAATATGAACTTCATGTAAAAATATTTTCATAAAGATAATAGTTTAACCATGCCACCTGGCAGCAAGCTTTAACGAAGGAGGTTGTAGCCGCAAAGAGGATTTTATAAAGAAGGTAGCTTTAACTTAAAGCTTTTTCAATTTTTTTAAAATTTCTTACCGGAAAATTACTTTTTGCGAATAGTCTTCATTGTTAGTAAGATCAATACAATGCACAATATAGATACCGGAGCTAATGGCTTTGCTTCTTTTTATTTCAATTCTTTTATTCAGGCTGGTGTTAATTTTTTTCTCGCTGATCACCTGGTTAAGTAAATTCACGAGGCTTATTCTGTAAACATGGTTACAGGGGTTTTTAAATTCTATGGTTAATAAATCTGTTACAGGGTTTGGATAAATATTAATGCTTTGTGTCGTCTGCGTTCTAAGAATAATATTTATATTATCGCTGTACGTAGAAGAGTTGTCAGCATTCACAAGCTTTAATCTATAAAAATTATTTCCTGCCATTGCGTTTTTATCAATAAAATAATATGGCTCCTTGTAGTTAGCGCCCATGGCGGGATGTACTCTTCCAATTTCGGTGAAAGTATTATCAGGATTTTTTCGCTCTATTATATACCATGCGAGACTATTTTCTTTAACCGGGTTCCAGTTTAGCAATACCTGGTTATTTGCAACTGATCCTGAAAAATTCAACGAAGTAATTGGTAATACTGCGTAGCAAGTCCCCGTAAGATTATAATAGTATGACCTGTTTACACAACCATTCAATACTGATAAATGACAAATATAATAGCCTGTATCTGATGGCAAAATGGCCGGAATATACAAGTAGTTATTCCCCGTACCTACAAGGATGCTATCTTTCCCATTGAGCGTATCCTTTTTATACCATTCATAAGTTGAGTTGTACAAAGCATCAACCGTTAAGTTAGTGGGTTGCCCAAAGCAATTAGACGTGGAGCTGATCCGGTTGCTGGCCAATGGCAAAATACTTGCATCAGCAAGTGTTGCATTTCCGCAGGCATCTAAAGCACGCAAACGTATAAGAGAATAATTTGTTCCATTATTAATCGTGAAGATGGGGTTAGCTTGTGGCGATGACATAATAGATGGTGATGATGGCGAGCTTCCAATAATAGAATAAGAAAAAGGCCCAACGCCATCGCTTGCCACTGCGCCTACGCTGAAACCATTTACATCACATTGGTAAGCTGATGACCTGTTCAGATTAGGAAAAACATAAGGATTTACAATAGCGGTATCATAAAGATACCGGTTGCATCCGTCGTTTGCCGAATAACTTAAAATGTACGTAGCCGGGCCAAGATCATCAAAAGTATACACGCCGCCTGACACTGAATTGGGAACTAATTGCGGTGATAATGTTGTTGCGTCTTTTTTAATAACCCGAACCGTAACGGAACCCATATTTGTACTAACTGTTGCATTCAATGAGCCTGACCCATTTGGCCATGAACCACCCGGGCATTTTGCAACCACGCTCGCAGCATGATTGAAATAGCTTGCCGTAGCCCCGACATTTATAGAATCTTTTTTACCGCAATTATCTGTAGCAATTATCTTATAAGTTTGCCCGGCAACCGTTCCGGCGATGCTATCTATAGTAATACCTGAGACACTATAATTGTTATTGAAAAAAAGATTTCCATTCGGGTCATATACTTTAAGATTTACCGGAAGGCCAACTGCATTAACTGTTACAGAAAATTTTGCATAGCCATACGCACACGATTTTGCGGAGGTTACAGAAAGGTTTACCGGTAAAGCTGCTGCTGTAAAACATCGGGTAATAACGGTATCATAACAAGTGTTAGTAATCTTAATGCAATAAGAGCCGTATTGTAAATTGCTGAACACGCCGGTTGAATTACATGATACTAATTGATTATTGTTATCATAAAGGCAAAATTGCGGCGCCGTTAGATTCTGCTGGTTTGTAATGCTGGCCCTGAAATCAGTGCAGGTATAATTGTTCAGCTGAACATTATTTTTCACAGAAGGAATTGGTGGGGTAAGGGCGAAACAATTGATAAAGGTGGTATCAGGGCAGGCGTTTTTTGTTTTGATACAATAAGAGCCATAAGGCAAATTATCAAAAATGCCGGTACTGTCGCAACTGATCAAAGAGTCAACGCTATTATAAAGGCAGTAATATGGATTTGTAAGATTATTTCCGGACGCAGTTGCCGTAAAACTTGCACAACCTTTATTGCTGTATGCAATTGAAATGTTGTTGGTAATTATAGGAAGCCCTGCACTAAAGCATCGGATAAAGGTTGTATCAAAACATGCATCATACACATTCACGCAATAGCTGCCAAGTGAAAGGCTATCGAAAATACCGGTTGCATTGCAGGCAACAACCGCTCCCAGGCTATCATACAGGCAGTAGGAAGGACTGGTGAGGCTGTCTCCATTCACCACAATTCCGAATGTATTGCAACTAATATAAGAAGGCACAATAACCTGGTCAACACTTGGCCTTGGTTTGTATGCAGTAAAGCATCTTGTAATCGTTGTATCCCTGCATCCATCTTTCATTTCGATGCAATAATTAGCATAAGGCAAATTATTAAACACACCGGACATGTTGCAGCTTAGTAAAGTATTCGTTGAATCATATAAACAGTAACTGGGATTGTAAGTTCCGTTTTGGCCGGTGATTGCAGCAGAAAAAGTTGAACAGTTTTTATTGCTGATGGCTACATTATTACCAATGCTAAGTGGCGGTGGAAAAGTTGTAAAGCACCTGGTGATCACCGTATCAGTGCAGTTATCATGTGCTTTAATACAATAAGAGCCATAAGGCAGATTCGTAAAAGTACCTGTGGTGTTACAAACTACTATTGTATTGCTGTTATCGTACAGGCAAAAATCTGCATTGAAAAAATTATTGATATTAATCAGGGAAACTGAAAACCTGTCGCAGGTAAGCCCATAGATATTTACACCGGCGCCCAATGCCGGCGCCAGCAAGATGGAAGTATTACCTTTTTTAATTTTACCACAATTATCTTTTACTACTATATCAAAATTAGAAAGCCCGGCTATATATACAGAAAAATTTGCGGAAGCTGACCATACTGTATCGCCTGGTTGCCGCACCACGCCATAAGTAAAGCCAGGGATACCACTTACGTTGCTGATGTTGCCCCTGCTGTCAACTGCTTTAATATAGCCTGTTGCAGAGTCACATGATATTTTGTTGAAAACATAGGAATTTATCCACCAGCTATAATCATTTAAAGTCGTTTGCCTTGTTTGAATGCCTCCGCATGAATCACTCATCATGATTGTATAATCACCTGCAATTAAATTATTAAAAGTTCCTGTATTATTTGAAGTGCCGACACCCATGGCGGAAGGAGAAACAATGGTATACGCAAATGGATCTCTTCCATCCTGCGTGGAGCTTACTGTTATGCTGCCATTATTTCCATTATCACAACTTATATCTGTTTTAGAAAGAGTGAAGCGGGGATCAAGGTACGAGCCGATTACAGAAATGTTATTTTGGGTAAATGTACAATTAGTAGCAATATCGGTTACCACCACACTATATACACCTGAAGATAATCCCGTAATGGAATCGGCGGTGGTAAAATTAGAATTGACCGGCCCGATTGTTTTGTATTTGTAAGAACCGGATCCTCCGGTTGCAAATATCTTGATAGAACCAGTAGCAGCACATCGTGATTCATAAGCTTTGAAAGTTGCGCTTAACAGGGAACAGCTTTGTGCCAAAGCATTTGATGTAAAAAGCGTTGTAAAGCAAAATGCAATAAGAAGGTAGTAGTAAATTTTTTGCATAGGCTATTTTTCAAAATAATTGTCAGGGGTAAACCCCGTTTGTTTAACTTGAACGTTTTAATCTACAAGATTATTGAGTGATCTTTTTCTTAGGGTAAATTCACTTCACCGTAATTTTTCTTACGGCATCGTAAAATTTTTAGGAGAAATTTTATTTAATCATTCATCTGGCAGGAATTTTGCCATTACGCAGTTGCTTAGAAAATTGGTGTCTTCATAGAATACCCCTCCTCTTTTTACCAGAAGAATTATTATTTAATAATTCAATTACCTGGTTATGAAAATTTGCCGCTCTTCGTTTTTATTTCTTGTCGTTATTACACTTATTTCCTTGTTGGGGTTTGAAAATGCAAATGCACAAACGCTTACGGCCCGGCCTAATGTGTCAATGGCGCCTAATACGTATGGATATTATGAATATTTGCCTTTAGGATACAATCCGCAGAGCACTCAGAAATATCCATTATTAATTGCCTTTGGTGGCCTCAGTCAAAATGGTGATGGTTCTTTAGCGCAACTCGATTATGTGTTTTCTAATTGGGGAGGCCCGGGCTGGCAAATTCAAAATGGCAAGTTTCCATCTTCATTTACAGTGAATGGTAAGTTATACAGGTTCATAGTAATATTACCACAATTTAAAAGCGGCGCCTCTCCGGCAAATGTTGACCAGGTGATTACATATTTGCTTGCAAATTACCAGGCAGACCCAAACAGGATTTATATAACAGGCAATAGCAGTGGTGGAGGATATTGCTGGGACTATCCGGGAGCAAGCTTACAATATGGCCAGCGGATTGCCGCAACGATTCCGACATGTGCAGCAGCTGGCTACTCCGTTTCAAAGGCGCAGAATATTGCCGCGGCAAACCTCCCAGTATGGGCAACGCACAATGCGGTGGATGCAATAGTTTCCCCCGGCACAACTATGTCTTTTGTAAACGGAATCAACTCGGTTCCCGCTCCGCCCACTCCGCGTGCCCGCATGTCTATTTTCCAGGATGTTGGCCACAATTGCGCTGACTCCACTTTTAATACTGTATATGGCGTGCACACTTTAAACGGCTTAAATATTTATGAATGGCTATTAACCAATACCCGCGCCACTATTACACTTGCGGTAACGGGGATGAAAGTAAGCGCACATAAAAAAGATAACAATAAAGCGGAGATTGACTGGAGTACTTATAGTGAAGAAAATAATAAAGGCTTTGTAATTCAACGAAGCCGCGATGGTGTTGATTTTGATTCAATCGGGTTCAGGCAGAGTACGGCCCCGGAGGGAAGAGGAGCGAGCTATAGCTTTATTGATCTCAATGCTTTCAATGGGGAAAACTATTATCGCCTCATGCAAATAGATAATAATAACAGGACAGGGTTTAGCGCGGTAGCGAGCGTAAAATTGCAAAAGAATAATTCCCTGAGAATCTACCCGAACCCGGTAAGAAATAATCTGAGCATCTATATCGGCGAAGATATAAACAATGCACAATTAAGAATTGTAAACGCAAATGGCCAGGTAGTAAAACGATCTTCGGTTAGCGGTTCAGGGCATGTTGACATAGACGTAAACGGATTATCGAAAGGTGTTTATTCCGTGGAGATAAATGATGGTGCAGATATATCAAAAAACTCCTTTGTAAAATATTAAGAAAAAAACGAGATAGGAAAACACAAAGAAACCTATCAAAGTTTTTTATCATCTTGTTGATGGAAAGCCTTTGAAGAATAAAATATATTATTATAAAATACTGTCGCCGGTGTGTAAGCCGTTAAATATTGTATAGGGCGTTTACACAATTGTATGCAATCATTTAAACAAATCCAGGAGAGCAGCAACCATTCTAACTAACAGGCAGTCATCGCATAAGTACAACAGCAGCGGGCTGATGATCCATTGAAG
>JALYYM010000306.1 GCA_030946565.1 Bacteroidota bacterium
GTGATAGTCATAATATTTTTTTTATCAGCAAAATAATTACTTCTACGCAGAAGCGCTTGTTCCGATAAAAGCCTGTTCCAGCAGGCTATATAATTCAGGATGTTTTTCCTGCATCTTTTCCGGTTGTTCAAAAAAATATTCCGCAGCAACAGCTAAAAACTCTGCTTCATTAGTTGCACCATACACATTGATATCAGAACGCCCGGCAAGGATCTGCTGCATTTCTTCGTGTATGCGTTTGAGAAAAGGCAATACATATTTATGTGGTAACAAGGTTTCAGGAATACCGTCGGTGCTTCCGTCCGTCTTATCTATAAGGTGTACAAACTCATGAATGGCCGTATTAGATTTATCAGTATGATTTAAAAACCCTGTTCGCAGGTCTTGTTGTGAAAGCAGCATTACATTTTGCATCGGCCCTGTACCGACCATGCCTAATATGTTACGGCCTGCTCCTTCAAGATTATATTCATGGTTGAAGGAACCGGGGTAAAGTAATACTTCGTGAATGTTCCTGTATTGCCATTCCCTAAAAGCGAAGATTGGAATAATGGCGGCGGCAGCAACAAAAACCTTGTCGCTGTCTTCTAGTGTGGTTTTAATTCCAGTAATCCTTATCTTTTCTAAAAACCTTTTCACACTCGCTTCAAACCGGATCTTTTCTTCTTTCGGCAGTCGTTGATAAAACAATACATGCTCTTGCAATATTTCCTTTTCTACGCCTGCATCCGGCTGAGCAAGTTGTTTCTTTTTCCTAAACGCAGCAAATAAAAATCCTCCGATAATAAATATACTTATAATGAAAATAATTAATTGCATAATCCAGGTTTGACCCACTCCATAATTATTTGGGCTAAGCGTGACCGTTATCTCCAACTATTAAAACAAATATTACTTTTCTTTTCTTTGCAACTGGATAACTTTATAAATATAGATAAAGGCGAAGTCTCAATCTCCCCTATTTATAAAACGGTAACCAATACCTGATTCAGTAACGATGTATTGCGGCCTGTTTGCATCGGTTTCAATCTTTTTTCTGAGTTGTGCAACAAATACCCGCAGGTATTGCGATTGATTAATGTAGCCCGGCCCCCATACCTCACGTAAAAGATATTGATGGGTGAGTACCTTGCCTTCATTTTTCGCAAGGAGTGAAAGCAACCGATATTCTGTCGCAGTAAGCTTTATAGATTCATCATTCTTTTTTATTGTCCTTGCTTCGAGGTCTATTTCTATCTCACCACAAATTATTGTTTGATCCCCTTCTTCAGAAGCTGCATTGCGCAAAGCGGAGCGGATGCGGGCCAATAATTCTCCCGTGCGAAAGGGCTTTACCAGGTAATCATTTGCACCATTATCCAACGCATTGATAATATCATCTTCATTATTTTTAACCGAAAGAATTAATATAGGATTCGTATACCATTCGCGCAATTTCTTCAACACCGTTTGACCATCTTCATCAGGCAAACCCAGGTCGAGAATGACCATATCCGGCGGATGGTTTTCAGCTATCACAAGCCCTGTTTTTGCATTGCCCGCCTGGTTTACAACATAGCTGTTGCTTTGCAAAGTTATTTCCAGCAGCTTACGAATCTGTACTTCATCGTCTATCACTAATATCTCCGCCTTATTCATGTTGCATGGTTTTTAAACTGGAGGTTTGCGCAACAATACAAATGGTAAATCTTGCCCCACTACTTTTTAAATTTTTCAAATGCACCGTCCCTCCCATGGCTTCTGTAAAACCTTTAACGATGGAAAGGCCAAGGCCTGTGCCGCCTGTCTTCGTATTCTTTAACCGGTAAAATTTATTAAACACATTATGTAGTTCTTCTTCCGGAAATCCGGGGCCGTTATCTTCTACTATCAGTTCAAGCACATTGGCATGGCAGTGCGCCATTATATCAATTGTGCTGTCTTCATTTGTGTATTGAATGGCGTTATTCACCAGGTTATATATAATTTGCTCCATCATTGTTTTATCAATCTTAAAAAAAGGAATATCCGGGTTCACATTTACAGAAATCTTTTGCGAAATATTCGTTTCTTCAATCCTTTTTATAGAATCATATATTACTTCAATAATATCGCACCAGTCTTTTTTAGGTTGAATAAATCCTGACTCAAGCCGCGACATGCTCAAGAGATTTTCCACTTGTTGATTGAGCCGAAAAGAAGCTTTTGATATCTCGGCAATCAGGTCTTCTTTATTTTCTGAAGTAAGGTTGCGATTGTTCCACTGCAGGTTATCTGTTGCCCCAATGATAGTGGCAATTGGGGTTCTCAGCTCATGTGAAAGTGAATTCAATAATGTATTGTACAGCTTTATCGCATTGGCTTTTTCTTCCCTGGCTCTTCCAAGTTTTTCTATTTGCCTTATTTTATAAGTAAGCACAGCATTTACAAGTGCTATCACGAAATACATTAATAATAGAATTGAATCTTCCGTCGAGTTTACATGAAAAGTATAATAAGGCGGGATAAAAAGATAATCCCATATTAAAGCACTGAGAACTGCTGCAACGAAAACCGGCATAATATCAAAAAGCACGGCAATGATGGAAACAGTGAGCAATAAAATAAACGCAACCACTTTATAATCCAGGTACCTGGAAATGGAGAAGCACAGTACTGAAACCAGGCACACAACAACTATGCTGATCAACGCCTGGCGCGGCTTACTTATTTTATTTATAAAAAGCTCCATATCTAATGCGCAAAAATAGGCTGCTATTTGTAAGTGAATTATAAAATGCGTGGCGTTATATATAAGGATTTTATAAAGATTTGCTTTCAGTGTTGATTCTCTCTTGATACAGGGCGAAATTTGCAAGGCTTTTCATGCTTAGCCGCACGGCAAAAGCATAAAGTTTTAAAAATTTAATTTGAAAAGAAATCTCAATAAAGTAACCGGTGCAGGCTTACTTATTGCCCTCGGAATAATTTACGGAGATATAGGAACCTCTCCGTTATATGTTTTAAATGCCATAATACAAGACAAAGCAATTACCAACGAACTTATATTAGGTGGCTTGTCTTGCATTATTTGGACATTGACTTTGCAGACTACTGTGAAGTATGTAATCCTTACACTCAAAGCTGATAATCGCGGAGAAGGCGGAATATTTTCTTTGTATGCCCTGGTAAGACGACAAAAAAAATGGCTGGTATACCCTGCCGTAATTGGTGGTGCATCCCTGCTGGCGGATGGTATGATCACCCCGCCCATATCAGTAACTTCCGCCGTGGAAGGGCTGAAGCAAATAAGTTTCTTCAGCCACATACACGAATCTTCTGTAGTATACATCGTCATCGGGATATTGGTACTGCTTTTCTTTTTTCAACAGTTTGGTACAGCTTCTATCGGCAATGCTTTTGGGCCAATCATGTCTACGTGGTTTCTGATGCTTACCCTTTTAGGCTTTCGTCACCTGTTTGATGCCCTTTACATTTTCAAAGCCTTCAATCCTTATTATGCTATTAATTTATTGGTGAATTACCCACGAGGCTTTTGGTTGCTCGGCGCCGTATTCTTATGTACCACAGGAGCAGAAGCACTCTACAGCGATCTTGGCCATTGCGGCAGAGGTAATATCCGTATCTCATGGATATTTGTAAAATCTGCTCTTATCATTAACTATCTTGGCCAGGGTGCATGGCTGCTTGCCAACCATGCCGGACAGGTTTTTACCAAAGACATTATTGACAATGGATTTAATCCTTTCTATGGTATTATGCCGGCGTGGTTTAAGATAATAGGGATTATCGTGGCAACAGTCGCTGCTATTATCGCAAGCCAGGCTTTGATAAGTGGCTCCTTCACGCTTATTAGTGAAAGCATGCGGCTGAATTTATGGCCTAAAATGAAAATTAACTATCCCACAGAAGAAAGGGGTCAGCTATTTATTCCGGCGATAAATACGATGTTGTTTGTTGGGTGTGTTGGTATTACTCTATATTTCCGCAGCTCTTCTAATATGCAGGCGGCTTATGGGCTTGCTATTACTTTATGCATGCTGGCGACGTCTATATTATTTTCAAATTTTCTTGTTTCAAAAAGAGTAAAGAAACCATTTATCTATTTGTACCTGGTAGTTTATATTAGCATTGAAATGAGTTTTTTGATAGCCAATCTAAATAAATTTCCCCATGGAGGTTTTGTAACGCTTATTGTAGGCGGGGCCTTGTTTTCGGTAATGTATATCTGGTTCAAAGCAAGAAAGGTAAAGAACCGGTATATAGAATTTGTAAGGCTTGAGCATTACATTCCGCTGCTGCAGGAACTTAGCAATGATAAATCAATCCCCAAATATTCTACGCATCTTATCTACCTTACCAGCGGCAGCAATCCTAAAGAAATAGAGCAGAAGGTTATTTATTCTATATTAAAAAGAAAGCCAAAGCGTGCAGATATTTACTGGTTTGTGCATGTAGATACCTTGGACGATCCGTATACTTCGGATTATACTGTGGAAACAATTATCCCCAATGAAATTATCCGTATTGATTTCCGGCTGGGTTTCCGGCTGGAGCCACGCATAAACATGATGTTCAAAAATGTGGTGAATGATATGATTGCCAATAAAGAAATAAACATTGTAAGCAAATACGAAACTTCGCAACGGGAAAATGTATTAGGCGATTTTCAATTTATTGTAATGGAAAAATTCTTATCACAGGATAATGAGCTTCCATTTTTTGAAAAGCTAATACTGAAGTTGCATTTTATGATCAAGAATAAAAGCCTTGGAGAAGAACGAGGTTTTGGCCTGGAGCCTACTAATATTTCTATTGAAAAATTTCCGCTTATAGTTGCACCTGTAAGCAAATTGAAACTTACAAGGATATTTCCGGAGGAAGAAGAGTCGTACAGCTAAATTTATCATACAAACTTAATTCCAGCCGGATAGATAAATAGGGTTAATAGCTTTTTAAAGCATATTAAGGTTAAGATGATTGATTTAATCGTGGGTAAGTTTTTAAAATATTTAAAAATAATTGTGGAAATTTGTGCTTGTATCTGTTATTTATTATCTTTCTCATCTGGTTGTTATGGTTTAATAAGAGACATATAGCTAATCACTTTTGGAAAGGTCGTTGAACCGGCAATGTGGTACATAAATTGATAATCAGCGTTAATGAATAATCTTAACAAATACTTATTTCAGTATTGTTAAATCCATCCTACTGAAATAACCGTAACTCTTAACACACCCTCTTTGGCCCTTATACATTGTTTGAATTTAAATTGTCCTTTTCCCGTTCCTATGTAATTCTTTTAGCCCCCAAAAAAATTGCAAGCGCAAATAGTATTTTCGTTTTGCAAACACGTTTACAAGCTTTTTTTAAACCACGAGAGAAGGAGCCCATTCCTATGAGCAGCTATTTGCACATTGATTTCTAAACAATTAAAATTTTAAAAAATGAAAAAAAGCTTTACAATTAGTAAGCTAAAAGTCGGTATCGCTGTCGCAGCCGTTACCGTATTTTCAGCGGTACTAATGTCTTCGAGCCACCGCGAAGCACCAATGATCTCTAATGATCCACTGGCAGACAACACAGATCTGTATGCCTTTAAAAGTCCTAACGATCCAAACAAAATTGTAATTATCGCCAATTACATTCCAGGGCAATTGCCGAATGGAGGACCCAATTATTATTCTTTCGGAGATGATGTCCGTTATGAAATTCACGTTGATAACGATGCGACCAAACCTGGCGATGAGATTACTTATCGCTTTACTTTTTACAAAGAAAACCAGGATCCTACCACATTTTTCAACATCAGGCTGGGAAAGGAGAATTTACACACCACCTACAAGTTAGAAAGAAGCTCAAATGGGGGTAAAACTTTTGAAGAAATTGTTTCCCGTACAGAGGGTGTTGTTCCGCCTTATAACATCGGACCCCGCTCTATTAGTTCTCCGGTGGGCCTGAATGCTCCCGACTACAATTCGCTGATCGCAAAATCTATAATTACAGCTAAGGGCGGCGAAAAGGTTTTTGCCGGCACGGCGGACGATCCGTTTTTTGTAGACCTCGGCGGTATTTTTGATTTAGGAAATGCTCCCCGCCAGGGACCAAGCCGTCCTGAGGATGCCTTGAAGTGCAAGAATGTCTCTACGCTTGTCCTGGAGATACCTATCAAAAGTTTGCAGAAAAACCATAAACCTCTTAGCGAAGCGAAAAATATTCTTGATCCAAACTACGTAATTGGCGTATGGGCATCTGCGAGCAGGCAACAGATTAGAACCCTAAATGGTGACGGTACCCAATCTAACTCAGGCCCATGGGTTCAAGTTTCCCGCCTCGGAATGCCGCTTACAAACGAGGCCATAATACCTATCGGTTATAAAGATTATTGGAATAGCTTAACGCCATACCAGGATCTTTCTAAGCTAAGCATTTTTGGCAATTTCTTTTACAATCCGGAATTAGCATTGTATATGGATGATGATCAATTCGGCGGAGCTGTTCCCGCATTTGCTCCATTGAGGATTCAAAAGAAGTCTCTGGGCACTTATAATTTCAGTAATGGAAATGATGGATTATTTGGTTTAAAAGGTAATCCCGCATTAGATGGCACCGCACTAAGTGAAGCCAATTTTGGCGCTTTGTTATTACCTGCAGCAAAGTCTCCAAGGTCTGTTGACATTTGGCCAATCTTCCACACAGGCGTTCCTAACATGAGACCTTATCAATTGGCAACAGGTAAAATGGGTAATCCACTTGCCGCTGGTAAGCCTTTCGTCAGTAACTTTTTACCAAACGGCGGCGATATGCTTCGTTTAAACATGGCTGTTCCTGCAACTAAAAGGGATGATCCTGATTTCAAAAGCACAGGATTGCTGGAGGCTGCAGCATTGGGCTTGACAGATCCAAGGTTCAATACTGACACGAGCTTGCAGTTTATTCCAAACATGGATGGCTTTCCTAATGGAAGAAGGCTTGAAGATGATGTGACCCGTATAGAATTACAGGCTGTAAGTGGTTTTGTACTTGCAGGCATTGGCCTATTCTACGATGATTATGTGCCTGGCGGAAGCCCTATAACACCAAACCTGTTAAGCGTGTATAACTATAACACCGGTGTAAATGCAAATGATACATCATTCAAAACAGCCTTCCCATTTGTACAAACTCCATGGTCGGGTGATCATAATTGTGATTGTGCACCACCGCCACAAGCACCGACTGTTAACATGAAAACAAATGGCCCAGCCACTTCACAAGGGCTCGGTCTTGCCTCACCTGGTATTGAAATAGCAAATACACCAAACCCAGTTGGCAGTGGTAACAACACTTTACGTTATCATGTTGCCGAGCGTTCACGCGTAAACATCATGCTATATGATGCTTCAGGCAAACCATTGAAGACTTTGGTAAACAAAACAGTTGAACCAGGCACTTACACTACACAATGGAATGCAAGTGGAATGAGCAAGGGTTCATACTTTATCTCAGGAAAGAAAGACAGCGGTACTAACAAGACGATCACTATAGTTAAAGAATAATTTCACCGCAATAAATACAAAGCCCGCGGCATGTGTCGCGGGCTTTATTCTCTAAACCTCTTAATCCCTACACAAATTCGTTTATGAAAAAGAAAGTTATATATATATTACTAATCGTTTTCTTCTTTACCATTTCTGCGTTTGTGGTTATACGTTATAACCTTCATAGATCAGAATTAAATAACAAAACTTACCCGCTTATTGAAAGAGAAGATGTAGCCAATTCTGCTGAATGGCAAAAAACAAAAGCAGCCTCAGAACAACTTATTAAACAAATTGAATATAATCCCAACGATACCAAAACTGCTATAGCTCTTGCAACCTTATACATTCAGGAAGGGAGAATTACGGCGAATTATATATACTACGATGCCGCTGCGATGAAATATATTAACCGGATACTTGAAAACGAGCCGGGAAATTTTCAAGCTTTAACATTGAAAGCTTTGCTGTACATGTCACAGCACCATTTTGCCGATGGGCTTGCAATTGCCGAAAAAGCACAAAAAATAAATCCTTATAACGGCTTGATATATGGTTTACTGGTAGATGGAAATGTGGAAATGGGAAATTATAAAATAGCTGTTGAAAATTCAGATAAGATGGTCTCCATTCGTCCGGACATCCGGTCATATTCACGCATCTCTTATCTCAGAGAAATTCATGGAGACTATCCAGGTGCTATAGATGCTATGAAAATGGCCGTGAATGCAGGCGGTGCTGGTGATGAGCCGACCGAATGGACACGTATACAACTGGCACGGCTATACGAAAATACCGGCGATTCACTTAGCGCAAAAATGCATTATACAATTGCCCTGGACGAACGTCCGGGATATGCCTATGCAATAGCCGGGCTTGGGCATATAGCCATGGAAAGTAAAGATTATAAAAAGGCAATTTCCTATTATGAGAAAGCTGCAGCGTTGGTAAATGATTATGCTATAAAAGAGCAATTATCGCAACTGTACCGCATGAATGGTGAAACAAAAAAAGCGGATGATCTTTTGCAAACGATTATAGATGGAATGAATAATGACAGCAAGAAAGGAGACCAGGATGAAAGCATTGGCCATTATGCTGACAGGGAACTAGCTTACGCTTATTTATTAAAAAATGATAATGATAATGCCCTGAAACATGCGCTGCTGGAGTATGACAGAAGGCCGGAAAACATTGATGTAAATGAAACCGTTGCCTGGGTATATTACAAAAAGGGAGATTTTCAAAAAGCTAAAAGTTACATTGATACAGCATTGAAAACAAATTGCAAAAATCCTGTCTTGCTTTGCCATGCAGGCCTCATATATGCTAAAAGCGGAAACAAAGAAAAAGCAAAACAGCTACTGACGGAAGCATTGAAAAATAATCCGGGCATTGATATTGAATTAAAGGAAGAAAGTGCAGCTTTGCTGAAAGAATTATAACTAATGAAGCTGGAGAAAGACACATTGAATTATAAACGGTTCTTAGCTTTTATAATTATAGCTCTTCCCCTATCGTCATTTGCGCATACTATAAATTATACGCTTGAAAAAGCGCCTACCGGGGATGTGGTATGGTATTATTTTGTACTGGGTGTCAACCATATTGTGCCTTATGGTCTGGATCATATATTGTTTGTTGTAAGTTTATGTTTACTGAATACGAAATTTAGAACGATTCTTTGGCAGGCAACAGCCTTCACGGTAGCGCACACTATTACTCTCGCTTTGAGTATGAAGGGAATTATTAAACTTCCCGCTGATATTGTTGAGCCATTAATCGCTTTATCAATCGCTTTTGTTGCCATTGAAAATATATTATTAAGTGAACTGAAAGTTTGGCGCATCGCCATAATATTCATGTTTGGGCTTGTTCATGGAATGGGCTTCGCCAGCGCTCTTAACGAAATAGGCTTGCCGAGAAATAAATTTTTCACCTCAATTTTTTCTTTCAATGTGGGTGTTGAAATAGGGCAAATAAGTGTGATAACGCTCGTTTACCTTTTACTAATTCTTCCATTTGGAAAGAAGGTATGGTATAAAAAAGTAATAGTTTATCCCTTATCAGGTTTGATTGCTGCAATCGCTTTGTTCTGGACATTCCAGCGAATGGCTTAAAAATGCAGTAGCAAATCTTGAAATCATTCAGTCTCAATTGATTTCACAAAATCCTCAACACTTATTGCTTCTTCCAGCCTAAACTCCCCGATACGGGTGCGGCATAAACTGCTAAGATAACCACCGCAACCCAGCGCTTTTCCAAAATCATTTGCAAGACTGCGTATATACGTTCCCGTTGTACACACCACCTTAAAAAAAACTTTAGGCATTTCTATTTTGGTTATTTCAAAACTGTGAATGCTAATCGTTCTTGGCTCAAGAATAACCTCTATCCCTTTACGTGCAAGCAGGTAAACAGGTTTTCCTTTTTGCTTTATGGCTGAATGTATGGGAGGCACTTGCTGTATCTCTCCTTCGAATTTTTTTGTAGTTGTATGAATAATCTTTTCGGTGACATCATCAACCGGCATAAAATTTTGCGGCTCACCTTCAAGGTCGTAAGTTGGCGTGGTTGCTCCCAAAGTAATTGAACCTGTATACTCTTTTTCCCTTGCCATATACTCATTTATTTTTTTCGTAAACTTACCTGTACAAACTATTAAAAGCCCCGTTGCCAAAGGATCCAGCGTACCCGCGTGCCCCACTTTTCTTATCCTTAGTGTGTTTCGTATTTTTCTTACCACATCAAATGAAGTCCAATCTATTGGCTTATCTATTAGTAAAACGCTGCCTTCACCCCCAACCCCTAAAGGGGACGAAAAAGCTGCTTTTTTTAGCAGAGGGAAAGAAGCGTTTGGTATTTCTTTTTTATTTACGTTTTGATTATTCATTAAACAGTTTTCCAATATTATAAATTAAGGGCAGTTTCTTCCCCCTTTATGGCCGGGGTTCTTCTCCTCTTTAGGGGCCGGGGGTTAGTTCGCCTGGCGTGCCTTTAGTTCAAGATATTTATTAATAGTATTTACAGTAAGATTTTGCGGAGAGCTTAGCACCGACAATATCCCATATTTCAAAAGCTCTTTTGCGATAAGCCTTTTTTCGAAAGCAAATTTCTCCGCTATCGTTTTTATGTAAACTTCTTCAAGATTTGTTGCCTTTGTATCGGTCAGCTTTTTTAATTCTGTATTTTCAAAAAAAACAACCAGCAGTAAGTGATGCTTTGCAAGAGAACGCAAATAATCAAGTTGTCTTTCCAACCCTGAAAGTGATTCAAAATTTGTAAACAATATCAGCAGGCTGCGATGCTTAATCCTGTTACGTATTTGCATGTATAGCATTTCAAAATCGCTTTCAAGAAAATCTGTTTTTTGGTTGTACAACAACTCCAGGATGTTTTCTTTTTGCACGGGCTTACGGTCGGCTGCAAGCACACTGCCAATATAATTTGAAAAAGTAATCACACCAACTCTATCCTGTTTTTTCAGGCAAACATTACTTAATACGAGGCAGCTATTTATTGCATGATCGAGCAGGGTTAATCCTGCGAATGGCATTTTCATCAGTCTCCCTTTGTCAATAATACAATATACCTGTTGCGATCTTTCGTCCATAAAATTATTGACCATTAGGCCTCCTCTCCTTGCAGAAGCTTTCCAGTTAAGCGTGCGTATATCATCTCCCGTTACATATTCTTTTATTTGCTCAAACTCCATGCTCTGGCCGAGCTTACGCATGCGGCTACTTCCACTTTCATGCTGCAAAGTTGCGTTAGACAAAAGCTCGTACTTATGTAATTGCATAAAGGATGGATACACTGAAATGGTTTCCTGCGCCTCAATAGTGATTCTTTTGCTCACTATCTTCAACGGTGAGCTAATGAATAAATGAATATCACCAAAGTGGTATTCACCCCTTTGCAAAGGACGCAAATACCATTTTATCTTCTTTTGCCGGTGGCTTTTTATATCCACATGTCTCTCCCAATTTCTTAATTGGAACTGTTCAGGCAATTCATCAATTATTTTTACGTGAAGCGTAAATGGAAAATCATTTTTTACAACAAGCTCAATTTTATTTTCATCACCATTACTCAACCGCCCTGCAGTAATTCTTTTTGCATTAATTGATTTTTTTGTAAAAAATAAAAAAGCATAGTCAGCAATGCAGAAAACAATAAACAGAAACAATAAGGTAAGCGTTATCAGTTCCAAAACAGGAACGTAAAATGCAGTTACGAACAGGGAAATAAATATCCCTATGATCACGAAGAAGCGTGAAGTAACAAAAAGATCGCCGAAGTATTTTTTTACTGGTAACAGAAATTTATTTTTAGGTTTTAACCTTATCCATATTATCGTTCATCAAAAATGAAGTTGTTTATAATAGTAAAATAACTATCGCGGAACTTCAAGGGTGCTGATAATATTATCAATTAATTCATCGGGTGACACGCCTTCCATTTCTTTCTCTGGTGTTAGTATTATCCTGTGCCTCATAACAGGGGCTGCCATTTCAATTATGTCTTCAGGCTTTACAAAATCCCTTCCTTTAATTGCGGAATTCGCTTTTGCAGCTCTCAAAATTGCAAGCGATGCCCGCGGCGAAGCGCCTAGGAATAGAGATGAATTATTCCTGGTAGCATGCACAATTTTCGCGATAAACTCAACAAGCCTGGGATCAATAAGAACTTCGTGTATGGTTCGCCGGTATGATAAAATTTCTCCTGTTGAAATTACTTTATTTACATCTTCCAGTAATAAATTTTGCGTAAGCGCCTGCTGGTTTAGCAGAATATTTATTTCTTCTTCAAGCGAAGGATATTTTACATTGATCTTGAACAGGAACCTGTCAAGCTGTGCCTCCGGCAAACGATAAGTACCCTCCTGCTCTATGGGGTTTTGAGTGGCTAATACTAAAAAAGGAAAATTCATTACATGTGTTGTTCCATCAATGGTTACCTGTCTCTCTTCCATCACTTCAAACAAAGCTGCCTGCGTTTTTGCAGGAGCCCTATTTATCTCATCTATCAAAATAATATTGCTAAAGATGGGGCCTTTTTTAAACTGGAAGTCTGCTTCCCTTGGGTTAAAAACGGAAGTACCCAGCACATCGCTTGGCATCAAATCAGGAGTAAATTGGATACGTGAAAAATCCGCATCAATGATCTTAGCCATTAACTTGGCGGTTAAAGTTTTTGCAATGCCCGGCACTCCTTCAATAAGAATATGCCCATCGCATAACAGGCCAATCATAAGCATATTTACCATGTCATGCTGGCCTACTATTACTTTTCCTATCTCGTTTCTTATATCGGCTACTGTTGCATTTAAACCGGCCAGGTTAATTCTTTGCTCAAAGACATTTTCTTCCATCAGGTTTTATTTTGTATAAAATTTTCTATTTCAGTATTCAATTTTAGCAATTGCAGGTCATCTGTTTTCTCAGTTGCATGTATCTCTTTTATTAAAAAAAATAATTGCCGGGTATTCTCTTGCGAAACGCCGCTCTTGCCCGCAAGAGAATTAATAAATTCTTCATTAACATCAGCCGTACTGATAAAATACTTATTGCGAATATGCTCGTAAAAGTAAGTGACCATCTTTTCTGCGATGTGCTTGTTATTTCTTTTCTGCAAATAAAGGCGGCCAACAGTTTCAGTAAAAGTAACCGTTGTATTTACATTTGGCTTTACAATAGGAATAATTTTTTGCTTTCTTTTTACATTAAAAAAAATAAACAATAGCATACCTGCAACAGCAAGCCAGAATGCCCAAAGCAACGATGGATTTTGCCTGATAACGCTTAGCGTAGAAAAGCCGTCATCTCCATTTGTATTATTATTCCTCCTGCGTGAAGAGCCGGAATTTTTATAATATTCATCCCAGTAGATATTCTTGGGATCAGTACGCAGGTAAGAAATTACATTATCAAAATACTTGTAATTATTGCTTGTAAGTAAAAAATAATTTCCGAAAATACGTGGCGCAACATGCAGGTAGATCCTTCCTTTACCTTCAAAGAGTACAATATAATTCGGCCTGTTAACTTCATTATTGCCTAACACCCTTGTAAACGCTGTATCATAGTCAGTCAATGCATTAAGGAAAGGAAAATAATAATAGCCATAAGCAGGCGCAGTGTAGCTGTCCCCAAAATACATGCTCACATGCGTATCATGCATTTTACCTTTTAATTCATTCAATATTTCTCCCTGCCTGTCCGTATTACAATTTATGTTTTCGAGTAAACGGTTGTCAATATAATCAGCAGAGATAAACAGGTCGTTCCCGGCCTTTACATAATCTATAAAAGACTTTGCCTCAGAATAATTCAGCACCAGGTTTTTCGTGATAAGAAAATAAAGCGAATACTTTTTGTCAGTAGAATAAGATTTTATTTTACTCCATTCCTCATCAAAAGGTTCGGTGACGCTTTCCACATAGCGATCCCCAAAGAGGTGCCTGAAACCATTATAAGCTACAAATGTTCCGAATGGCTCTTTGCCTGTTTTGCGATAATTTTCATTAAGCGAAGGCAATTTATTTCTGTTGTTACAGGAAACAAAAGTGCATAAAGCAAATGCCAAAAGAATTTGATATGGCGGCCGGAATTTCAACCAGTTTACATTTTTTTATTGAATGAAATAAATTCTTCTTTCAACCGCCCGTATCGGTTTTCAGAGATTACAAATTTTCCGTACCATACATATTCGTAATTGAGCGTCAGCGATGCAAACGCCTGCTGATAAGGCCTCCCAGATAATACTTTTACATATTCATAGTTCGTTTTATCTGCTGAAAATTGAATCAACTCCCTGTCACCGAGCCTTCTCAATGTTTGCAAATAAAGATACCGTGTAGATAAATTAAAATCCTTTTTTTGCTCAGCCTCCTTAATAAGCACATTGTATTCAGCATATTCATTTAAGCCCAAAGGCGCATCTTCAGTTTCCCCGGAAGCCACATTTGTATTACTTTTTGAGAAAAGGCCGCCGGTAAAAAATAATTTATAAATAATAAAACCTATAAAGAGAAGAGCAACTGCCCAGAAAAATATTTTAACCGGAAAGCTGTTCAGTAAACCATTTGAAATAGCTTCTGAGGTGTCCGAAGCAGCTCTTTTTTTACCGGTATTTTTATCAATGCTTACTGTGTCTGCCTTTAAGCCGGTTCCTTTTCTAAGCAGGCTATCAAGATTTTTTATGTAAGCAAAATCGGGGCTATTTTTCCATTTCTGCGTTGAGTCGTTACCGTTATCAAATGTCTTTTTTTTAACTACGGTATCCAATGTTGTTTGTTCAACTATACCGGCAGAATCTTCCTGGTCGTAGATCATGGTTGAATCATCTTCCATCTCCCGGGCTTGCTGCGCATGTACATGTGCACTAACCACTAATAACAGGATTGCAACAATAAAAAATTTGATGAATTTATAATTCATAAACGATTCCCTTCTTTACAATTTTTCCATCAGTAAGCATTACTCCCTGCCGGTGCAGGCGAATAGGATACAATACAAAATACCATAAAATAAAAAAGAAGGAACCCGCAAGAATGATAACACTAACGGGCACCGGAAGCCCGATGTCATGCGAATCTTTTTGAAAGGTGTTGCTCATAAGGTGTGTAACGTAACTTTCAAAAAAGGCAGCTATTATAAAAAGCGGCACAAGGCTCACGCAAATTTTCATCGCGTCTTTTGCAGCTCTTAAAAAAGCATGTCTTCGTGTATAGGTACCCGGTAGTAGCCACCCAAAACCGAGGATCAGCCCCGCACAACTTGCAATGACTATAGAAGAAATTTCAATAGTGCCATGTATCCATATCACCATCACCGACTGCCAGCCAAGCCCCTGCGAGAAAAATATATATTGAAAACAACCAAGCATGATGCCGTTTGTCCACATCAGCATAATTGTGCCGGCCCCAAATAAAATACCGGATACCACTGCCTTAAAAGCCACGCTGATATTATTATATGCGATGCTTACCCACATTGAAAACGGGTTATCATCTTTATATACGCCGAAGGGGTCACCCTTTTGAATTCGTGAAATTGTTTCATCGTAATAACCATTCTGCACTTTGTGATTAAAAAAATCAGGCGCATAATTCGGATCAGTAGTTGATGAAATAATACCGATGGCAACAAAGGAAACAAACAGGATCACGGTAAAAAGAAACACCTTATGGTACCGCCGGAATAACAAGGGAAGTTCATATTTCCAGAACCATACCAGCCTTGAATAATTTTGTTTTCTATTTTGATATATACTTTGATAAATACCCGCTGCAATGCCATTGATCCAGCGGGTTACTTTGCTCTGAGGATAAAAAGTTTTTGCGTAAGAGAGATCATCAAGCAGGGTTACAAACCTGTCCGCCATTTCATCCGGGTCTTTTGATTCCTGCTGCTGATATTTATTCCATTTATCAACATTTTTTTTTTATAAACCTGGCTTCACGCATTTCATAAAATTAAACGCCTCTCTCTGCCGGTTTCAAGGGTACAAAGCGAAGGCAAACACAAATATAACAACTTCAAATCGGGTTAATTTATTGCCGGGGAAATATTAAAAAAAACAAATACTTTGTTTTTAAAATAATAATTTGCCCTATGCCGGTAATACAAATAGCCACCCCATTTAATATTGACCTGGAATTTGAAATTGCTGAGTTTCACAAAAGGCTTTTTGCTTACCTGATAGATTTTACCTTGTTGCTTTTATTTTTTATCAGCATGAAATATTTTTATTATGGCGGTTTCAATATGGTAAGCGGTTCTGAATTACGGAGCCATGCGGGTCTTGACATCCTCACTATTTCCATACCTATGCTTTTGTATTCGCTGGTGAGTGAAGTACTGATGCACGGACAAACCGTAGGAAAAAAATTAATGAATATAAGAGTGATAAGCCTTGATGGGGGCGAACCCCAATTAAGCCAGTTTATTGTGCGCTGGATGTTCAAAGCTTATGAATGGCCTTTCTTTTTTGGGTACACTATTCTTACACGGGAAAGCCTGCTGGTGTATATAATGATTACCGGATTTTTAGGAATTATTGTTGTGATAATTATTGCTGTCACAAAAAAAAATCAACGGCTTGGGGACATTGCGGCCAACACAGTTGTGGTAAATACCCGCTCTGTTTTTTCAGTGAACGACACTGTTTTTATGGATATTCAGCCAGAAAATTATGTAGTGAAATA
The DNA here is from genome assembly GCA_030946565.1 of Bacteroidota bacterium. The sequence goes on from JALYYM010000306.1 coordinate 16,711, forward strand.
TCCTGAAGTACTACGGCTTAGTGACCGCGATATAAATACGATTAAAAATGTGATAAGCCTTTTTTATAAAAATCGAAATACGCAAACCTGTACACGCGTTGCGCATAAAGTGCAGGAAGTCTTAAAGATTACTACAGATTTATATGCTATTGATTTTTTAGAAAAGTTATTGGCTGACTATAATTATTTGGCAACCAGATGAAGTATTGTCTTTAATCCATTGCTGCGCCTATTATTACTACAAGCTAAACTTTTGGAAAGTTTTTTGAAGCCCCTATTTTTTAATGTACTTGCTAAACTTTCCAAAAGTTCGGTGAACACTTCGCATTTATCTCATCGCTACCCCGATTATTCCGACAATAAAAGCCAATGCATAAAATGAAAGAATGATGATGGTAAACACGCCATAAAATTTAAAAATTGATTTCAGGTTCATTAGTGATTCGTCAAAATTTTCCTGGCTAATTCCTCTCACGGCTGATTGCATTTTGGCTGAAAATTTATATAAGTAGAAACAAGGGAAAAAGAATAATACAGAGAAAAATAAATATAAAGCGGTCATGCCTACTTTCATGCCTGACGTTAAGTTTGATGACATAGTGCTATACGGAGGTACACTGCTAATTAAAGCCGGGATAAAAAATGACAACAGTAACATTATGCCACAAAGAATAAAACCCATTATCGCCAAAAACTTCGCCCACCTGGCGCACTCCGTTAAATAACTTTGTGCCTGTGGCGACACCTGCAAATCGTTACTGAGCAGATCAATATTTTCCATCTTCTAATTTTAAAATCTTTTAATCTTTTAATCTTTTGGAAAGCTTTTTTAAAGTATATAAATGT
>JALYYM010000317.1 GCA_030946565.1 Bacteroidota bacterium
CAGCAAGCTTGTAATACCAATCATTAAAAGCAATACCTAACGACACGCAAATCAACAACTCTTTAGTCACATTCATAAACGCAGGCTTATGTTGATAATTATGAATAAAGTATGGATCTGTAATTGGCAGATCGTAGTGATTACTGCCATAAGAAAATGCGAGTCTTATTTGTGGCTTGTTCCGGTTATCCGCATACACTTTTTCAATCACTTCAAATTGATCTACACGAATAAGCATCAAAGGAAAGGTTTACGATTGCTTCTTCTGACAAAGCTTTGCCCCTGTTACCAAAAATTAAATTTCTACTGTCACAAATTCCATTAAGATTTTCAAGGTCATACCTGCCAAGAACCTTAATAGAATTTTCAGCAAAAAAAACATTTTCAGATTGATAGTTTTTTTCAGCCGGCTGGCCGGTTACATCAATCTCAATAATGTCTAATAAATTTAAATAGGCCACCAGGTGAGTGTGCACTTCGCCATGCGGTGTAGTGCTGCAAACAGGCCGTATCCATTTCGCCTGCCCGCCTGTTACTACCGGCTCGTTGTTATTATCAAGCTCAATCCCTGCCAGGCATCTGCCGCCTTCTTTAAATGAATTGGCCAAACATACAAAGCGGCTAAGCATGGGCGTTAGTTAATTAAATGAATAATTTCAATATCATTTTTTACATGCTTTAAATATTCAGCAAGCAGCCTGCGGTGGCATTTTTCAGGCGTATGCTCGCTACACAGCAGGCAGTTTTCATGAAGTTTTTCTACATCGGTTTTTGATGCGATTTTGCGCATGTCCAACAAGTTCAAGTATTCAAGCTCATATTCTTCCCAGGTCATTTTTTTATTTCTGTAGCGGGAAAGCAATTCTTTTGTTGGGGCAAAATCTATATTGTGCTCGTAAGATATATCACCAATTTCTTTTGCAAAAAATTTCAAGTCAGCCCCCTTCGCAAAGCCCGCCAATTGGGAAACATGATTTATTCTTGTGTCAACAATTTTTTTAACGCCCGATCCTTTAAGTAGATCGAAGAATTTTTCTGCGGGCTTGCCGGTAAAACCTATTGTAAATAATTTGATCATAATTGTTCTGCCGGCGCTTTTGTGTATGGCGAGAAGGCGATTTCTTTATTTCGTAATTGGTATGCCACCTTTAGCTGGTCTTCTGTTGTTATGTTTGGCTGAAACATATCGGGCTTAGGCAATTTCTTATCATACTTTTTTAATAGTTGCTTTTCCAGATCTTCATTACTTTTTAAAGTTTTGTCTCTAAGTATATGCTTTACCTCAAAACCCTCCATCGCAAGCGCAATGGAAATCATTGAAAACCGGTGACAATCAAAAGGCTCGCCTTCTGAGCACATAAGGGCTATGCTAAATCCTTTATCGTGCAGTAACCAAACTCTTTCTACGCCATTTTTAAAAAGCCAGGATTTTCTAATCTTATCAAAATCAACCTTGCCTTCTTCATCTAATAAATCAACATCACTATGCCTTGCACCAAATTCTTCGGCAAAATGGAGATAAGTAATTCCATTATTTCTAAGAAAAGCAGATAAAGGCTCTTTATTGTATTGTGGATTATAAGAGCTGGCGGCAACACTTCTTACATCTATCAGGCACTTTATTGAAAAGGTCTTCAGCAGTTCGAGAAAGTAATCAATTGAATGATTAGAATGGCCGACAGTATATATTATAGGTTTCTCCATTTTTCTGCAATTTACAAATCTTGAAGCGCTTTGATATGTATCAATTATTGTCAGAGAGTTTTTAAGCACCCAACTAAATGTTTTTCATTTAATAACTTTACGTCATGCCTTCTATTACCATTAGTATTATTCAAACCAACCTTCATTGGGAAGATAAAAACGCAAACCTTGATATGCTTTCTAAAAAAATTGAAAGCATAACAGAAAAAACAGAAGTAGTCATTCTTCCTGAAATGTTCAGTACAGGCTTTAGTATGAAGCCCGAATCACTCGCTGAAAAAATGGATGGAGAAACTATTTCCTGGATGAAGAGAATTGCTGCGGAAAAAAAAATTATTTTGACCGGTAGTGTCATGATTGACCCTTCGACTGAAGCTCAGGACCCTTCTATCCCGATAGCTATCGGGACTCAGGACAAGAAATATTATAACCGGCTTATCTGGATGTTACCCAATGGTGAATATGGTATATATGACAAGCGCCACCTCTTTGCTTACGGTAACGAACACACGCATTACTCGCCGGGCAATAAAAGATTAATTGCTTCTGTAAAAGGATGGAAAATTAATCTGCAGGTTTGTTATGATCTGCGGTTCCCGGTCTGGGCAAGGCAAGCTGCTGAGATGGAATATGATATTTTAATTTACGTAGCCAATTGGCCGGAAAAAAGAAGCCTTGCCTGGAAAACTTTACTACAGGCAAGGGCCATAGAAAATCAATGCTATGTAATAGGCGTGAACAGGGTGGGGCAAGATGGGAACGATATTCATTATTCAGGGGACAGCATGATTATAGATGCGCAAGGAGAGATTTTATATCAGAAAAAGAATGAAGAAGATATATTTACTTATACGCTGCAAAAAGAAAAAATTATTCAAGTGAGAGAAAAATATCCTTTTTGGAAAGATGCGGATTCATTCATAATAAATTGCTGAAAATGATCAAGGCTTATCAAGCTAATAAAATTTTTACCGGCACGGAATGGCTTGAAAATAAGGCTGTGCTTTGCGAGAACGGAAAGATAAAAGACATAGTGTCTCCCGAAAGTTTACCGGCAGATTTGCAGAAAGAAGAAGTGGCTGAAATACTTGCTCCTGCTTTTATTGATATACAAATTTATGGCGCCGGGTCAAAATTATTTTCAATGTATCCTACACCAGGAACACTCAGTGTAATGAATAAGCATTGTACTGCAGGTGGCGCCTCTTTTTTTCTTCCCACAATTTCTACCAATACAATTAATGTAATAAAAAAGGGAATAGACGCAATAAGAGAATATTGGGAGATGAACGGCCAGAGTGTTTTTGGCTTACACATTGAAGGGCCATGGATAAATAAAATAAAACGTGGAGCACATTTAGAAAATCTTATTCATGAACCGAATTTAGATGAAGTAAAATCTTTGCTTGAGTATGGAAAAGGAATTATAAAAATAATTACACTGGCACCAGAAGTGTGCAGTGATGAGGTGATTGGTGTTATAAAAAGTTATGGCGTTATTATTTCAGCGGGCCATAGCAATGCAACTTATGAAGAAGCGATGCAGGCTTTTGATAAAGGCATTAACGTAGCGACACATTTGTTTAATGCGATGACACCGCTTCATCATCGTGAGCCGGGTTTTGCAGCGGCGATTATGCTACATCCATCAGTAATGGTAAGCGTCGTTCCTGATGGGTTACATGTAGATTTTACCATGATTAAACTTGCAAAGAAATTAATGGGTGAAAGACTTTTTATAATAACAGATGCGGTGACGGAAACAACCGAAGGCCCTTACCAACATAAATTAAATATTGATAAATACGAGACTAACGGCATACTAAGTGGCTCAGCTTTAACGATGGCAAAAGGAGTAAAAAATTGTGTTGAAAATTGCGGTATTCCATTGGGTGAAGCTTTGAGAATGGCGAGTCTTTATCCGGCGAAAGTCCTCGGCATTGATGATAAGATTGGAAAAATTGAAATAGGATTTAATGAAAATTTTGTCCGGCTTAGTGGAAAGTTGGAAGTAATTGATTAGTGCGCAAAGCAGCTTTTATTAACGCAGTTTATTTTGCAGTTCTTTTTCTTTTATTAACTCTTTTACTTTTTCAATTTTCGAATCCACCTGGCTCCTTATATCTTTTACATTAGGCCCAACATATATATCAGGAATTACGCCGGTTCCCTTTTCAGCAATATGATGGTATTGCACAAGCCTGAAAAAAGGCAACCTCACATGAAGTTTTGTTTCCGGTAAAACAATATCAGGGATCATAATACCGGAATTGCCATACCAGCCACCGCCTGTTTCTTCACCAACCAATGTAACATTTGGTTGTCCCCTTACGGCATTACAAAAAAGTGTCGAGGCCGAAAAGGTTAGGCCATTGGTAAGTACAAATACACTCCCATCGAAATGGTTTCTTCGTTTAGGCCTGAACGTATGACGCTCCCAATATCCGAAATGGTAATGCCCATCTTTTTCTTTATGTGTCAGAAACAATAACCCCAGGTTATTAAAAAAACCTGTAGTGATGTGGCGGGTGAATGGGCCAAAACCTTTGCTTACAGCGAGCGCTGTATCTGCCACCTTAAAAGATGTTTGACGCAGGTATTTGGTCAGCAATACATAATTATCAATATCGCCGCCACCGTTAGCCCTTATATCAACTACAAGATTATTTACTTTGTCTTTATGTAGCTTTCTAAAAGAGCTTTTGAAAAAATGATGCAGACTCGATTTTGAAAAACTGTTTACGATCATAGTTGCCATCGGATTTTCCACTTGCAATGATCGGATGTTTGCAAGTTTTTGCCGCTTTGTCAATTTTTTTTCTTTTATACCCGGTACATTTTTTTCTAATTTACTTAGGCTATCCTCAGGTGGCGCAAAGTAAGGAAGCATAATATTTTTTTCTTCACCGGCACTGTCAATATAGCCCACATTATACATCTTATACAGGCCAAAAATATTGCGGTGAAAATAGGGAAAGCTTCCGCTGAGCCTTATGTAATTGACATTATTTGAATAGCCATCTTCCACCATAAAATCAAACATGGCGCTGGTGAGGTCATTAGTCGTCAAGCCATTTATTGATGTAATGATGGTTCCCCTTTTCATTAAAGAATCTTTAGGATCAAGGCTGTTTAAAACAACCATTGTATCTCCCCATATTTTCAAATAAAGCGGAAACGAAGGAATGCGTTTATTCTTTATAAACTTATTCCAGCCTTTACTCATGCTAAAGCTCGTGTGCCCGCAATGAATGGTGGCAGTGAGAGGAGCGAGTATTTTCCAGCCAAATTGTAATTCCGTCATTGAATCTGTAATAGCCTTATATCCTTCGTCGAAATAATAATCCATGCTGTCCTTTGGCGTGTACCAATAGAGGGAAGGATGTTTTTTTTCCAAAACATTTCTTAAGAAAGAATAATCTTTCTGTAATGTTTCTGTTGAATATTTTTTATTTGGATTATAATTTTTTGAAA
>JALYYM010000338.1 GCA_030946565.1 Bacteroidota bacterium
AATTGCCTGCGCCCATCTTATTGATAATATGACGCCGAAAGGTTTTATTGCGTTGCAGGTGCACCAGGTAGAAGATCCTAAAAATGCCGGCGAAGAAATCCGCTGGCGCAATGTTCGTATTCAAACAAAAAATTTAAAACCATCTCCCCCGGATAACATTTTTGTGGTAAATCTTATTCCAAATAATTTATCAGAAGATGAAAAAAAATTGGGTATAAAATTATTATGGGATGGCAAAACAACCGATGGATGGCGCGGCGCCTATAAAGATTATTTTCCTTCGAAAGTGTGGTATATAAAAGATGGAACGCTGAATGTAAAAGGAACTAACGGCGCTGAATCTGCAAATGGCGGAGATATTGTGACGAAAGAAGAATACGGTGCATTTGATTTGCAATTTGAATTTAGGTTGACCGACACTGCGAATAGCGGCGTAAAATATTTTGTAACTGAAGCAGAAGAAAATAAAGGATCCGCAATAGGCCTGGAGTACCAGATACTGGATGATGATAAACACCCGGATGCAAAGTTAGGTTCGATTGGTAACAGGACACAGGCATCATTATACGACATGATTCCATCTAAAAAAATATTGGATGCAAATGGCAACAGGAGAGAAAAATTGCCCATCGGTGAATGGAATCGCGGAAGGATTGTGGTGTATCCTGATGGCCGCGTGGAGCATTGGATCAATGGATGGAAAGTATTGGAGTATAAACGCGGAACGCAATATTTTTATGCTTTAGTTGCCAAAAGTAAATACGTGGTATGGCCCAACTTCGGTATGGCGCCTAAGGGCCATATATTATTGCAGGAGCATGGCACCAGCGTATCTTTCAGAAGTATTAAAATAAAAGAACTATAAAGTTTACGCAAAGGTGCAAAGGAGGTAAGCTGCTAAGAAACTGCTTCATCTTTCCTTACCCTTCTTCGCGTGAAAAATTAATTATTAAAAATTAAATTTCCTTGATATGCCAAACAATTCACGTCGCCATTTTATCAAACAAACAACCCTTGCAACCGCCGGAACAATCCTCGCCGCGAAAGGCTTTAGTGCCAAAAGTTATAAAAATATTATTGGCGCAAATGACCGGGTAAGGTTGGGCGTAATTGGTTTTTCTGATCGCTTCCGCCAGTCTCACCTCCCCAGCTTTATGCAACATTATAAAGAGCTGAATTTTGATATCGTTGCTCTTTCAGATATTTGGAAATACCGCCGGGAGGAAGGACAGAATTATTTAAAAGATAAACTGGCACACGATATTACCGCCTGCCGTAACAATGAAGAATTATATGACCTGAAAAATATTGATGGTGTATTCGTAAGTACGGCAGATTTCGAGCATGCACGGCATGCCATGGAGGCTGTGAACGCGAAATGCGATGTCTATTGCGAGAAGCCTTTTGCGGAAACAATGGAAGATATTCGTGCCGCTCTTAAAACTATAAAAGCCTCGGATCGCATTGTACAAATCGGATCGCAAAGAAGAAGCGGCGCTAATTATAAAGCCGCTGCTGACTTCATTCAATCAGGCAAATTCGGTCCTATAAAAATGGTTGAACTGACATGGAATGTAAATCAGCCGGGAAGATGGCGCAGGCCAGACCTTGTGGCAAAGTGTAAAGAAGAAGATGTGGATTGGAAAAGATACATTCAGTACAGGCCTTACGAACCATTCGATCCAAGAAAATATTTAGAGTATCGCTTGTTCTGGCCTTATTCATCAGGTATGCCGGGGCAATGGATGAGCCACCAGATTGATACAGTGCATTGGTTTACCGGTTTAAAACATCCGCGAAGTGTAACCGCTAATGGAGGAATTTATATGTGGAAAGATGGAAGAAGAAACTGGGACACGACGACGGCAGCATTCGATTACGGCCCGCCGGAAGATCCTTCCACAGGCTTCCAGGTTGTCTTCATGTCACGCATGGATAATGGAGATGAGAACCCCGCGGAAATTTATTATTCTAATGGAGGAACTTTAAATCTTAACACTAATAAAATAACACCAGAGGGTGGGTTAACAGAAAAGATGGCGCAGCAAATGGGCATGCATGCTAACCTTTTGCCAGAAATGGATTTAAGCGCGATGGCAGTAAAAGTAGAATCAGGGGCAAATACAGGTGGCGATCCTTTAACCTCGGCGCACGTGCGCAACTGGATGGAATGTGTAAGAAGCAGGAAGCAACCCAATGCGCCTGTTGAAGCGGGCTATGCGCATTCTGTTGCCAACATCATGACCAATGCCGCAGTACATACAGGCCATAAAGCTACTTTTGATGAAGCCACGCAGGAAGTAATGGTAGATGGGAAAGTTTTTAAATATTAATAAGTTAGCACCTGGCATTAATTACTTGTTTTAATTTCTTTGAAGCAAAATAAATATTTAATGGAAATCATTATTCGAAAAGCCGAAAAAGAAGATTGCAAAAGGATGATGGAACTTGTGCATGAGCTGGCTGTGTTTGAGCGGGCGCCTAAAGAAGTAACTGTTCAATTTGATCATTTTGTGGAAAGCGGCTGCGGGGAAAAGCCCGTGTGGTGGGCTTTTGTAGCTGAGGTGGATGGAGTGGTCGAAGGCTTCGGCTTATATTATATCCGGTATTCTACCTGGAAAGGTCAACGAATGTACCTGGAAGATTTTATCGTGAATGAAAAACTAAGAGGCCATGGTGTTGGTACGTTAATATTTGACCGGTTAATAGAAGAAGCTAAAGAAAAAAAATTTAGCGGCATTGTATGGCAGGTGCTGGATTGGAACGCTACAGCCATTAATTTTTATAATAAATACGAAGGGGTAGAAATTGACAGCGGTTGGTTGAATTGCTCATATAATTTAAGTACATCCTGATAGCTATCGAAAGCAATAAATTATTAGACCGTCCCGATAACTATCGGGACTAATAAACTAAAATCCAATGGCAGAAAAAATAAAAATGGGAAGCGACGGGTTATTACATGTGCCCGATAATCCTATCATTCCATTTATTGAGGGAGATGGAATCGGTCCCGATATCTGGAAGGCGAGTGTGCGGGTTTTTGATGCTGCCGTAGACAAAGCCTACGACGGAAAAAGAAAGATTGAATGGATGGAAGTATTGGCCGGGGAAAAAGCGTTTAACCATACGGGTGAGTGGATGCCACAGGCTACTATGGATGCCTTCAGGGAATATACACTTTCTATAAAAGGGCCGCTTACTACGCCTGTCGGCGGTGGCATACGCAGTCTCAATGTGGCTTTGCGGCAAGAGCTGGATCTGTATGTGAACCTTCGGCCCGTAAGATATTTTGAAGGTGTGCCTTCACCTATGTGGCAACCTGAGAAGGTAAATATGGTGATCTTCAGGGAAAATACTGAAGACATATATGCCGGTATTGAGTTTATGACCGGTACGCCTGAAGCAAAAAAATTACTTAAGTTTTTGCAGGAAGAATTGAATGTAAAAAAAATCCGTTTTCCCGAAACATCTTCTTTCGGTGTAAAGCCGGTGAGTAAAGAAGGTTCCGAAAGATTAATACGTGCTGCCATTGAATATGCTATTAAAAATAAATTGCCTTCAGTAACATTCGTTCACAAAGGAAACATCATGAAGTTTACGGAGGGCGCCTTTAAAAACTGGGGATATGAATTGGCTGTTCGTGAATTTGCCAATGATGTGTACACGTGGAATCAATGGGAAGCAACAAAAAAGGAAAGTGGAGAAGCCGTGGCGAATGAGGAAATGCGAATAGCAAAAATTGGTGGTAAAATAATTATTAAAGATGCAATTGCTGATAACTTTTTACAGCAGGCTCTTTTGGCGCCGCAGGATTATTCAGTAATTGCAACGTTGAATCTAAATGGTGATTATATAAGCGATGCATTAGCTGCACAGGTGGGCGGTATAGGAATTGCTCCCGGCGCAAATATTAATTTTCTTACCGGCTATGCTGTATTTGAAGCAACGCATGGTACAGCGCCAAGATTTGCAAACACCAATACGATGAATCCCTC
>JALYYM010000350.1 GCA_030946565.1 Bacteroidota bacterium
AGCAAGATTATTAACAATGCTTATAACTCTCAACTGATTCAGTCCAGTAGCTCAGTTTGTGCAAACTATAGGGCTTCAGGGCGGCCAAAATCGAATGAAGATTTCTTAATAAATTCAAAATTGTTGAAGAATAGCTTGATGAATCACTTTTCTTCCTGGAAATGATTGTAGAATTTAATAAAACTAAAAGAGATAAAATAGCTGTCATTTATAAAGAAGCTGAAGAGCTTTTAAAAATAATTGTGGCCTCCCTAAAGACTCTGACAAACAAAATGATGATAGAATTTTTTGCGGTCGAACGCGTGACTTGGAAAAACATCAGGTAGGCATACGTGTTATAAACCTCCATTTGCATCATGTGCATGCAAGTCGCCTAATGTGCTGAAAGGTGAAAAGCGAATTCCTACTTTTTCTTTCCCGATTTCTAAAGCTAAGTTTTCAGCAATTTCAAGAGTAAGTTTTGCCCTGTTTTCCAGGCTTCCACCAAACGCATCAGTTCTGTTATTCACATTGGGATTAAAACTGCCGATGATTGAAAATTATAGATAAAGATGTGAACAAACCTTATTGCTGATATTGAATTATAGCCGACGACTTGCACGCCGCCCCGGCTATTGCAGATACTGTTGTTGTAAACCGGTTTACTTTGCCAAACCTACTCCAATACCAATATTTAAAGATAACCTGCTTTGTTTAGAGTTAACAAATTCTGACAGTACTCCAAATTTAGAAAATGCATTTTCGGAAAATGCGTCAGTCAAACCAACTAAATACGCGATACCAAAATTTGCAAATACTTTTTTTGTCAATTCCTTTTTATAATTAACACCCATAGGTATCGCCCAATCCAATTTCTTATATCTTTTTACGGAAGGAGGTAAATTAATATATTCACGCTGAACTATAATATCCTGGTAATTATCCTTCCGCTTAGTAGCTATTCCAAAGCTGATTCCGGAGTAAATATTTAGTTCTGATTTTTTCATTTTTAAAATGGTATAGTTAATAGTAAATGGTATTCTCAAATAGTTGAGGCCTATTTTTAAAATCTGTCTGTTGTTGCTGGGCAATGCGCTGTCGGCATTAAAGTTAATATCTTGTCCCTGAGGAGAATATTCCAACCCCATTGAAAAGCTTATTGTTGAGAAGATTTTATAGGCGTATAAAATATTGACAGTATTATTAAAAGTCTGATCACCCCTACGTGAAACGAAATAATAATCATGAAAACTTTGAGATTGTTTTCCAAAATATGTAAGAGATGGTTTATAATTTATTGAGATGCTATGCCTTTGTCCAAATGAAGAAGCAGTCACAAATAAACATAAAACAAATAAATAGGGCTTCATAAAGCATTTTTAAGTTCGACAAATAAAACATCAAATTCGTTGCATCGCCAGGAAACGGGCTTACGACGGTAGGTATTGCCGATTGGCTAATTTATAACGTCTGGCCCGAAACCAAAGCCGATTGAAAAACTGTGGATTAAGATAACAACAAAAAGCTGAACAAAGAACTTGAGGCTGGAACTGTTGCTGATAGTGAAATACGGCCCATTGTTACCATGTCAGCCAGCCTATTGCCAAACCACTGTTATATGCCGTTTTTCTTTTTCGGTATTAAAGTTTGTCTGTTAATTGTTAGTTTCTCGGTTCTGTTTCTTTTATATAAAATTGTAAATATTATTGCAGTTAATATTGTCAACCCTCTAAAGATATTCGCTTTCACATCGCCTAATGCGGAATTATCAATCTCAAATAAATTCCAAGAAAGATTCATAAACGAGTGTGTCAAAATTGGGACCCATAAATTATAATTCCACTCGACATAAAGCCAAGCAAAAAAGATAGCTCCTGAAAAAGTAATGATAAATATTCCGACTAACTCACTTATATTTTGACTTTGATATAAGTGTCCAAAAGCAAAAATTAACGCACCAAAAAGTATGGAAGCTATAAAACCCAAATTTGTGTTTCTAAATAGTTGTCCAAATAGAAAACCTCTAAAATAGAGTTCTTCCATAAAACCCGCAATGATAGTTCCTGCAATTAAATTTTGAAGGTCAATTTTTTGGTTGAATTTGAAAAAGAACAAACCACCAATAAACATCGGCAAAGTGAATAATACGCTTGTCCATATTGCAGTCAAAATATTTGATGAAAGTCCAAGGCTTTTAAAAATACTAATCGTCTTGTCGATTAATAATGTTCCTATAAAGATTGGAATACCAATTATTAAATAAGTCAAAATATAACTAACCAAACCTTGTGCAGTTAGTTTGTCAAGCCCAACTTTTATAGGTTCAAAATTTGAAAAAAGAAAATAGTAAGTCGCAAAACTTAAAAAAACAAGAAGTGTTACTTTTTTTGTCTGATTTGATATCATCTAATTGTTTTTGTTGGTTGGAGTTGTCTTGCCCTGAAATAGGTTGACCATTTTTTATGATTAAATATGGTTGAGTTCTTTTCATTATAGCCCGGAATATTGATAAGCTTCTCAAAAAAATCTCCTTCGGTTTTTTCGATCCTTATCAACATTGTTGTGTCGCACCTTGTAAAGTTTGTTCTTTGCGCAACTTAAAGTAATCTAATTATATGTTCTCGTTGCAAATGAGGACTATTTGGGGAATTTTTAATAACAGACGTTGGGTTAAACACAATGATGGATGGAAAGTTGTTCAAAGGCATACATCGTATAAGAAGATTTAAGTTCCGGTGCAAACCAGTACTAGCGTAGTGCTCATATTTAAATTCAATACAATCTTACACCGGAAAAACTAGTGTTTGGAGTTGTATTAATGGTAATTGTGCTTCCGG
>JALYYM010000351.1 GCA_030946565.1 Bacteroidota bacterium
GGCGTATAGAAGGCAGTAAGAATGCTGTTCCTGATCGAATCTGTTATTTGTTTGTATTCCGCTTCATTAAAATGTTGATGTAATAATTGGTGGAGTTCAATTATTTGAGGATAAAGTTTTAAGTCCTCTTTTGATGCTTTGAGTTTTATCCAATCTTCTTTTGGCCCGTTAGGAAACAGTACTGCCTTCAGCCCTCCAAAACCTGCATATCGTTTAAGTGCATCAACTTCACCCGAAGTAATAGAATCACCTTCTTTCCATTTCAGGGCTATTCTTATGGCACGTATGTTATCTTGTAATTTTTCCTGGCTGTTATATCCCATTACGTAGTTTCATTTCTCACTGATTACTTTTTCCAATAATTTTCAATTGCTCCAAGTATTGCATATCGCAAAAAATTATCATCTTCATTTTCCTCTGAAAAATGAAATTCTTCAAATACAGGCAGGCAGTGGTTTATAATGTTTATTGCTTCGAACTTTAATATGCCCGACTCCTTTATTTGGTCGTATTTATTGGGGAATTCTTCTTCCAGGATCTCAATTATGTAATTGTATTTAGACGGACGCAAATCTTGTGTTAGCAGTTCCATGCAGGCTTCTTCAAGAACATAAGCAGGTTCTTCACACAGATGTATCAATACATCAATGGCAGCCGCAACCTTCGCCGACAGATATGCTTTCAAGCTCCCGTCTTCTTCGAGTTGTATCAAAAGTTCGGGGTTATTTTCCCGGATGTATTGATGATATTTTTTTATAATTATTTCCAACATAATAGATTTCTATAAACCGAAAAAGGAACGAATAACGGTAGCTACAATTACTAAAAAAACGCAACTCCCAAACCATGCTGCTGCAACTTTTCCAGTGTCGTGATCTCCCGAATTCCATTTTTGATAAACCTTTATAGCGCCGATCAATCCTACTATGGCACCAACAGCATACATGAGGTTGATTCCCGAATCAAAATAACTGCGGACCTGTGTATTTGCAGCATCTATACCCGCATTACCATTCTGGCCAAATGAGTCAGCAATGTTAAGTACTATCAATGTACTAACAGTAGCGGATACACGAATACATTTTCTTAGTTTAATTATTTTTGCCTTAAACCTTTTTCTCATTATATTTTATTTAATAGTTTTTAAAAAATGCTCCATCACCTCTATCATAACCACAACTGATTCACATTTTCATCGTCGAGGTGAATGGAGCAAAGTTTTTCACAGCCCTGGATTATATAATTGTTGATTAATTCTTTTTGCGGAGAGAATTTTAAGGAATGATAATTTCTCAAGACCAACTGAAGTGATAGAAAAATTTCTTCTTTTATTAATTTGTTTTTGCCGCCGTTCTGCAACGCTGCCTCTAATTCATTTTCCAATGTGTTAAGATCTGTAGAGTCAACAATGGCTGGTTTATCTTTCTCCTGTTCTATTATATCAAATGCACCATCACTTGTTGAATTATTGAACCGCGATAAATAATGCAGGAAATCTTTCCGGTAAAACAAAGAAAGGATTACAATGTAATAGGCGATAAGTGTGATCGATAAAAAAGTTGCATATTGATCCCATGATATATTGGACAGCATTTGTATTCGTGTTGTTTCTTATACAAATATCAAATGCTTGTAAAAGTGTTTTGCACACTATCAACCGTATTGTGATAAAATAATTTTTTATACCTCATACGGTGAGAAAAATCGCAGAAGCTTTTCTTATTATTCATCCGGAGTGTAAAGATATTCGTAACCTTCCTGGCCCGTAACAGAGCGAAATGTGAATTTTCCAAATTTGAAAACCAGTGTCCATGACCATATTTTCGGAGAGTGAATCAGGCCTTTATAGGGAGGCATAAAAAGCAGGTACCCTAATACTTTTTGCGGAGATCGTTTATCGTAAAATACAAACGTGTTAACTTTTTGAAAGGACGTAAATTGATTATATATACTGGTATCGGCTGCTAAGCGGGCCGGCATGGCGGCAAGGTTTTCGGCAAGATGTTGATCTTCCCTTTCCTGTAAATAACGGTAGAAGGCAGTCAATTCGGATTTTAAATAATTCAGGTTATCATAACCAAGGTCTGATAAAATTAATTTGCCTTCCTCTATAGAATCCACCTTAGAGTTTGTGAACAAATATTTGCCCACCATAAAACGTAATTCGGCAGTATCGGTGATTCCACTTTTTTTTAGGATAGCGACGTGAATATGGCTGACAAAATCATTAAAAATCTCGATGCCATTTTTCTCAAACGGCCTCAATTCGGTGGTCTGAGAAAAACCTAACGAATTCGCAGTTAATAGCACCGTTAGCAAAATATATTTGATGTTTTTCATTTTATCTTCATTTCTCCGCAACAATTACCCTTTTCTGGCCGGCGGTTTTTGATCATTAAAATTACTAACAGTTCTTATTACTTTCCTGTGCCCATTGGCGTCACTAAATTTTTGAATATCGAGGTTTCTAATGTCCTCTCCAAGGTCTGCTGGATCGTTGCCATGAAATTGGAAACCATTCGATTGGGTAGAAGGCAAGAAGATATTAATAGAACTGAAGGCATTGAGAGCAGAATTGGTACAATTAAAATTATTAAGATTATACTTAATGCTTTGTTGTTGTATGATAGAATTTACAACTGTCATAAATTCTGAACCAGTCACAGTTACACTAATAGACACATCAAAGGAAGTGTTCGAATCGTCGCCAAACACAGATGCATCTTCTGAAGCCCAAGGTTTAACACCATTCTTCGGATAAAAGCCAACGTTCCTGACAATCGACGTGCCGTTCGCATTGTATTGCTGCATTGTAATGAACGTGTGCCCCGCAGGAAAAGTTGAGTAGGCGTTTACCACCTCACGGCTATCAGGCTCAGGTTGGTTTACATTAACGGAAATGGTATAGCTGGAATTGGGCATGTTTGTGAAATCGGCCATCTCGTCTGCGATATCTACGATAGGATGATCTGGTGATAAAAATGAGGGGATAGCTTTAATATTATTTCCTTGCTTCCCACCACCGCCTTCGCCGAGATAAAAGCCGTTGCTACCGGAATCACCACTATAATAACTACCGTCGCCGTAAGCGTCCGCAGCATATAAATCAACATAAAACATATCGTGGTTTGTAAGCCAATATAAGCTTGTGTAGGCCTGGTTCTCACTGCTGACATAAATAATAACTTCCGGTAGCATAATATAAGGTACTACCACAATATCCGGCCTTTCGGAATCACTGCCTGTAATGGCTGGCATAATGGTCCTGCTGTGGGATATTAAATTAGAATCAATGACTGCACTTACTTTGTTCTCAATAACAACTAACGTCGTCATAGATTTTCGATCAAGATTCGTTAACGTAATGATACCATTAATATTTTTCCATCCTTCATTGTTTAAGGACGACATATCCACCCAATGTCCCTTATAAGCCCCTCCCCTGTTTTGCAATATCAAAAATTTATCAGGTCCGTCTTTTTCAAAGATCTGAACTCCTATGGCGTTACCCTGATACTTTAAAACATTCACTTTTTGCAAATCTAATTTTGCATAATCATCCTTAGCAAGATTTGTGTTTAAATAGGCAAGGCTCGAGGTTACGAAAGAGCTGTGATCATTAACCTTATAAACTACTGGCTCTTTTTTGCAGGATGCCAAAATTAACGTGCAGGCATAAAGGACAGGCAATAAATTTCTCATAGTTTTATTTTCTCTAAAACTATCTAACCTGTTGATAGAAAAAATTGATAAATATCAATTAAACGTGTAGATAAATCCTGTAGCTTTCACTGCCCTTCCGATTGACCTATCATTTAAATTTAGGATTCACATCGGCTTCATCCATTCTTTGAATTAAACGTTCTTTTAGCTGATCAAGAAATGTAGTGCGATTAATTTTTCGAATCCTCATTTCCTGGAATACCCGGTAATAGTTTCCGAGATCGACATTAAACACAATTTGCAAATGGTTAGCTAACCGCTTTAGATCTATA
This sequence comes from Bacteroidota bacterium, assembly GCA_030946565.1. Next base: position 3,996 of record JALYYM010000351.1, read on the forward strand.
TTTCCGTTATTACACGCCCCGGCCGATTGCAAAGCATACAATAATTCTACCAGTGCAACTTTTGAGCTTGTCCAGCTAATATCCTTTTGGGTGTTACTATTAAATCCACTTTCCAGGTCAAGCTGAATTTCAAGTTTCGCAAGAGCTGTCGTGATAAACTCTGACAGCAATTCAAAGGCGATGATCTTTGAAATTTTATGATCATAAATGGTTGTAAAATTCATGTCTGTTTCATATCCCTCTACGTTGAGC
>JALYYM010000186.1 GCA_030946565.1 Bacteroidota bacterium
GCCGGATCACCAACCTGCGCAAGAAAAACCGGATCCGTAAAATAATTGGCCAGCCCTTCATTATATAAAAACGGCAAATAAGCATTCTGAATATCACGTTCTCTCCAGGCAAATAAACGAGTATCAAGTGTTACGACAATTGCACTGTAGCCGGCCTTTTCCGCCCGGCTTATCATACTTCGCGTGAAATCATTATTACGTCCCCAATACAATTGAAACCAGTGTGTATGATCGCCATGTACTGATGCAATTTCTTCAATCGTTTTTGAAGATACCGTACTAACTACCTGGGGTACCTGTAAACTTTTGGCTGCTCTTGCCACGGCAACTTCGGCCTCAGGATGGGCTATGGATAAAACACCAACCGGCCCAAGTAAAAGAGGCGTGGGTAGTTTCATTCCAAACAATTCAATGGTAATACTTCGTTTTGATACGTCACCCATCATGCGGGGTATTATCTGCCAATGGTTAAAAGCTTCTTTGTTATTGGCTGTAGTGGTTTCCGCACCGGCACCTCCGGCGATATAGCCAAATGCCTCAGGCGTCATCGCTTCTCTTGCCTTACGTTCGAGTTCTTCAAACGAAACAGGTATTTGAGGTTTTATGTTTTGTGTGCCGGCAAAATAAATCTTCAGTTGGTATTGCATGCCGCCGGATAACTGAGAAGGATTTATGGCATCCATAAATTTTTATTTAGGCTAAATTAGTTTTCTTTACCGTGTATTCGTTGACGTAATGCGTAGAAAAATAGTTGGCGGTGTTTTTTGCCACCAGAAATTTTCATCTCTTTTCTAAAATTTATGTTTAAAAATAAATACTTAATATATCCTTTGCAATTTCAGTTTTACCAGTTGCCTCGGAATTGCCAGCCTCATCTTTCTTATCAATAATGTCAATTTTAGCACGCGTTTGACTGAGTAGATAATCGAATTTTAATTTCGGCTGAGTAAGATTAACTCACTTTGAATGGTGTTACAGCCGGTAATGAATAGACTTTATTTTGACTACGGCTACCAATAAATAAGTACAGATTTAGCGATGAATTTTTTAAACAAAAGCCCGCTTTGTAGCGTATAAAAATTGGCGTACGTTCGCAGAGAAATTATAAATAAGAAAATATGGAAATCAAGGACCTTAAAGATATGGCGGCGCAGATAAGAAGAGACTGCCTGCGCATGGTATTCGAAGCTCAAAGCGGCCACCCCGGCGGCTCGCTTGGTTGCGCTGATTTTTTTGCAGCATTGTATTTTAAAATAATGGATCGTAAGGAAGGCTTTGATATGGATGGGAAAGAAGAAGATATATTTTTTCTTTCAAACGGGCACATCTCGCCTGTATGGTATAGCACATTGGCAAGGGCAGGATATTTTCCTTTGAAAGAATTAAGCACATATCGTAAAATTGATTCACGCGTGCAAGGGCACCCGGCAACGGCCGAGCATTTGCCAGGCATTCGTATTGCTTCAGGTTCGCTGGGGCAAGGTATGAGTGTAGCGATTGGGGCGGCTAAGGCAAAAAAATTGAATAAAGACGAACACATTGTTTATTCTTTACATGGCGATGGCGAGTTGGATGAGGGGCAAAATTGGGAAGCCATTATGTACGCCGCCATGAATAACGTTGACAACCTCATTTCAACGATAGACCGCAATGGCCAGCAAATAGATGGTACTACAGAGCATGTAATGAAGCTGGGAAGCCTGAAAGAGAAATTCCTGGCTTTTCGCTGGGAAGTACTTGAAACGGATGGCAACAACATGGAAGAGTTAATAGCAACTTTACAAAAAGCAAAAACCTTTATAGGCAAAGGAAAACCCATCGTTATCATTATGCAGACGGTAATGGGCAAAGGTGTTGACTTTATGGAAAACAATCACGAGTGGCACGGTTCAGCGCCCAATACCGAGCAATATAAGACAGCTATGGCTGAGCTTCCGGCGACCACTTTGGGAGATTATTAGGTGAATTATTAATGTAAATATTTTGCGTTATAGATGTCTATCTTCCAAACATTTTATCCAGTTCATCTTTTTTAAATTCAAGAAAAACAGGTTTGCCATTCGGTGTTGTATTGCAAACTTCACAGTTGAATAAGTCTTCTACGAGGCTTTTCACCTCATTGTGCGAAAGGTAAGCTCCGGCTTTTACAGATTGTTGCCATGCCATTGAACGTAATAATTTTTCTCTTTTATTAAAGGTAACATCCATGCTAAAATGCTTGTATTGCTCCAGCATTTTTTCGAGGGTAAACTTTTCATTTCCTTCGGATACATCTGCCGGTGAACCTTGTATTACAAAAGTATTGCTGCCAAACGGCTCGGCATGATACCCGAGTAAATAAAGATCTGGGAGCAGGTCATTGAATAAAACAGCATCTGGTGGAGTTAATTCCAGTGTTACAGGGAAAAGGCTTCGCTGTATCGCAATGGGCTTGCCTTTCATGGCATTTGTAAATCGCTCGTACAAGATTCTTTCATGTGCATTTTGCTGGTGAATTACAATGAAACCATTTTCATTTTGTGCAATGATGAAAGCCTTGTGTACCTGCACAAACTCATCTGATGAAGGCTTTTTATTTTTTTTTGGAAGATGAATTTCTTTTAAAAAAGAAGGAGATGAATCTTCCTGTTTTTTTTCATCAGCCGGTAACAAATCAGTTTGAAATTGTCTAGTAACATATTTTTTTTCAATAAAGGATGATGCATCCCAATGTTCGAGGTCACTTTTACTATCAATGAAATGTGCCTGGTGTTTTTGCGTAAAAGTTTTATACAATGATGAGCCCGCTGCTGTTTGTTGTTTATCAGCAGTAAAAGGTTTGCTCACTGCATCGGTATGTTGTATAGAATTATCCAACTCAAAATCCAGTGTTGGCGTAATGCTAAATTGAGCAAGCGCATGCTTCACGGCAGACTGAACAAATGCATAAATAATTTGCTCATCTTCAAACT
>JALYYM010000371.1 GCA_030946565.1 Bacteroidota bacterium
GCCTTGGGTTACTTGCAAATAGTTGCTTGAAATTATTATAAATGCTATCCCAGCCAGTTACTACTCTAATGCCGCCGCGCTTCCACCAACCCATGTGCCGTACATAAGAATCATGTGCCCAGCACTCAGATAATTGCTGAAGGTCTTTGTTATAAAATGCTAAGGTTTCTTTTTCTAAAAGAGCAATTAAAGCCTTTTGTTCTTTCGCGGTATCAATTGATTTTTCAGCAAAAGAGTGCGGGAGTTGTATACCTGGTTTTACAGATCCTGCTAATAGGAAAAAGGCAAGGATTATCAAGATGATACTTGTGATTTTATTTTGCATTATAGTGTCTCTTTATATTATGAATTAATTTGCCTCCAACACCATTCTCGGTAGTCTCATTAGGTCTCTTTCAAAACATAGCCGGTTACACGAATACCTGAAAGAAGTTATCTGGTAACGAAAATTTTTGTCAGAAATATATTTTGGAAGAAGTCTTAAAATAGATGCAGTTTTTTTGAAACTAAACTTTGAAGTCCTCTTTCCAAATTCCTTCATAGTTTGTATATAATCAACCCTTCCGTCATCCGCTAATACAGTTGTAAAAAATGGTTGGGCACATTTTTCAATATGATCTTTTCCGTTGGCCAGCCAACTCTCCGGGTAAAATTTATCGAGGTGGCCTATTACCCAGGCATCTGAAAGCTTGGGTGCGCTAACGTTTAAATCTTCAGCTCTAGGAACTTTTTTACCCCAAACCATCGTCTGTAAATATAATCGCCCATGTGGCTTAAGAAGTGTATAACATAACTTAAAAAAACGATTATAAATTTCATCTTGTTTGCTTTCAAGCATTTCTCTTTTGCTGCAAAAATGCTCAAACGGTTCCACTACAGTTATGCCATCAAACTTTTCAAATTCATCGGCTTTGATTTCTTTCCAATCTTTTATATGAGCCACGAGACCACTTGCAGCACAGGCTTGTGCTTGTGCGGGAGATAACGTAAGGCCTACCCCTTCGCCACCGTTTTCTTTGACCGCTTTCAAAACTGGTCCCCATCCACAGCCTATGTCCAAAATCTTATCTCCTTTTTTAAAGTTTAGGACATTAAGTATAAAGTCATGTTTAGCTTTTTGGGCTTCTTCAAGTGATAAAGAAAAATCACCATTGTACATAGCACATGATATGTCGGAATTGCGGCCAATGCTTTCCTGGAAAATATCATCCATGTAATCATAGGTTGCTTCAATGTTTTTTTGATTTGCCATGGGGGTATGTTTAGATATATTAAAAAGAATTAGTCAGGAACGTATCAAGTTCTTCTGAGCTTTATGCATACTTCACAGCGGTAAGAGTTTATTGAGCAGCTATTAGATTTGGAATTTTGACAGGTATTGGAAGATCAGGTAACTATCCAGTCTTAATTTTCAACTATTGTTTGCTTGGTGGCAAATCAAACTAAAAAATGTCTCTGTCAGTTATTACGCCGTTAATTTTTTCACTGGCATTTACTTTTTCTTTTTGCTTAATCAATTGCCTGCGAAAAAATTTTCCGATGTAAACAGCAATTATAGAGGGTAACGCAAATAAAAAATAGATTATAAATTCAAAAGGTATCAGATTATGACTGCCCTTATAAATTGTTCCTTCAGCAATAGAAGTAAATGGGAAAATTAAGTAAAGACATAGGCCTGCCAACCATGGGTTCAGTTGTAAGTAATAACCTATACTGAGACTAAAAATAAAAAAATAATTGCCACAGGTATCGTATAATTTTTTCCAAAGAAATAAGAGTAATGATATTCACCTGCAACAGGAATCACGTGCTGAAACAAACTGCAACAACAGATGATAACCAATGCTGCAACTATAAGTAACAAATATTTGAACAGGTCAGGCATTTCAAATATTGATTTCATTTGAGTCATTATAAACCTATCTTAGGCACTGTTTTATCTCTACTCTTCTGATAAGATTTTTACTTGAATCCTTATTCACAGCATGATCCGGATCAACCAAAATAGTAAATACCCCTGTATGGCCGAACCTAAACTTAAACGCCCGTTTTTCATTAACTTTTAAGTTATCAATAGAAAAGGTCTCAGCAATTAAGTCATCTGAATTTTTGATGTCCACTTTGAAAGGCCCTGAATCAGACCCATAAGCTTTGAGTTGAAAATCTATTTCGCAGTTAGTACTTGAAGCCGAAATAATCCCCAGGCTTGGTAACATGTGTAGCGGAAGTTTTTGGCGGCCTGCACGATTAGGAGCAACTTTTATCTGAGCGAAATTTGTGGATTGAATTGTAAGTAACATTAAAACAATTCCAAGGTACTTCAACGCTGTGCCAGCTTTCTTTGACTTAAATAATGATGTTAGCATAGAATTGATTTGATTATTAAAAAAGACTCTGACTATTAAAATTTGAATGATCTGTTTTAAAATTTTTTATTTCCATTATTGCCTGTAAATAAATTCGTCTAAAATTATTTCTGTGACACCATCATGTTTCACTATTCTGAATATTGTTGGATAATAACCAGCTATTTGAAAAGCTGACGGCTGCGGAATTGTCCTTTCAAAGTTGTTGGTCGTTTTTAAAAACTCTAATGTAACCATAGGCATATAGAACATTACTTTCCCATCATAAGTTCCGTAACTCCA
>JALYYM010000386.1 GCA_030946565.1 Bacteroidota bacterium
CGACTTTTACGCCGTTGTCATCAAACTCCTGATCCATTGGCTTTTTTTCATTATCAAAATCCATTTTATAGCTAAGCCCTGAGCAACCGCCACCCACAACACTTACGCGTAAAAAGTAGTCATCACCGGCAAGGTGTGCATCTTCCTGGAGCTTCACCACTTTTTGTTTTGCTTTATCACTCACGTAGATCATAATACAATTTTTTTCTAAAAAATTTTCGAACCCTAAAAAATTGGGAGAGTTATGACCGCCGGGTTAAACCGGGGACAAGGAGCCGAAATTTTCCAAAAGAAATTAATGCACTAAGCTTTCTTCAAACTTAATTTTTTCTTTGCCGTTTTTCGTACGATAGTCATTAATAGCAGATTTAATTGCATCTTCTGCCAATACAGAGCAATGTATTTTTACCGGTGGAAGATTGAGTTCTTCAACGATATCCATGTTATCAATTGTGAGCGCTTCATCCACGGTTTTGCCTTTAAGCCACTCTGTAGCTAAAGATGAAGAAGCGATTGCTGAACCGCAACCAAATGTTTTGAATTTAGCGTCCTTTATCATCCCCGTTTCATCATCCACTTCTATCTGGAGACGCATTACGTCACCACACTCTGGAGCACCTACAAGCCCGGTGCCTACATTTTTTTTGCTCTTATCCAAGGTCCCTACGTTCTTAGGATTTTGGTAATGATCTATTACTTTATCTGAATATGCCATGATTTTATTTTTTTAGATATTTGAATTTGTGTAATACAATTTACGATATTATTTATTATAAGGCAAATTAAGTGTTTCCTAATGTGCCGCCCACTCTATCTTTTCGAGATCAATCCCTTCCTTCCACATTTCCCAAAGCGGGCTCATTTCTCTTAATTTTAATACAGTACTGCTTACTTGTTCAATGGTGTAATCAATCTGCTCTTCGGTGGTGAAACGGCCCAAGCCAAACCGAAGCGAAGAGTGTGCCAGATCATCACCAAGTCCCAATGCTTTCAATACATAAGATGGTTCAAGCGAAGCCGAAGTACAAGCAGAGCCTGAGCTCACGGCGATATTTTTATTAAAGCCCATCATCAGGCCTTCCCCTTCTACGTACTTAAAGCTGATGTTGCTAACATGCGGCAAGCGGTGTTCTGTGCTTCCGTTTACATAAGCTTCCTCCAATTTTAATAGTGAAGCCTCCAACTTATCACGCAGCTTGCTTATTTTTTCAGTGTCTTTTTGCATATCTACCTGGCAAAGTTCGCAAGCCTTGCCAAATCCAACTATGCCCGGAACGTTTAGCGTGCCACTACGCATAGCTCTTTCGTGGCCTCCACCATCAATCTGAGCTGTAACTTTTACTCTTGGGTTTTTGCGGCGAACATATAATGCACCAACTCCTTTAGGGCCATACATTTTATGCGCTGTAAAAGCCATTAGGTCAATCCCATCTTTATTTACATCAACCGGAATTTTACCTACTGCCTGGGTGCCATCTGTAAAGAATAAAGCACCGTGTTTTTTTGCGATCGCACTTATTTCTTTCACCGGCTGTATTACACCAATCTCGTTGTTTGCATACATAATAGCTACCAAAATCGTGGTAGGTTTCATTGCAGCCTCCAATTCTTTCAAGTCTATCAAGCCATTTTCCTTCACTTCAAGATAGGTAACTTCTCCACCCATTTTTTCAATATGCTTACAGGTATCTAATACTGCTTTATGTTCTGTAGTAGCAGTTATTATGTGATTACCTTTGGAAGCATACATTTCGTAAATACCTTTTAACCCCAAATTATCACCTTCAGTAGCGCCTGAGGTAAAAATGATTTCCTTAGGATCAGCGCCTATCAAACGGGCAACTTGCTCACGTGCATAATCAACAGCTTCTTCTGCAGCCCAACCGAAAGGATGGTTGCGGCTTGCAGCATTTCCAAAATTCTCTGTAAAATAAGGGATCATCGCCTCCAGCACCCTCGGATCCATCGGCGTAGTGGCATTATTATCTAAGTAAACCGGTAATTTCAACATAAATTTTTATTTTCTAATTGTAGCAAATTTACACCAAATGCTTTTAAAACTTAGTTATACTTTACGTCGGCCAGTGTAAATTACCAAAGTCGAAAACGGTAGTAAATAAGCGCAAATGCCAATCAATAACAGCTACATTGTACATTTGTTCTAAAAGAAATGATGAATAAAATTGAGCACATTGGCATTGCCGTCAAGAAATTATCAGTATCAATTCCCCTATTCGAAAAGTTGCTGAATACCCCATGCTATAAAACCGAAGTGGTGGAAGGTGAGCAGGTAAATACCGCTTTTTTTGAAAAAGGAGAAACTAAAATTGAGTTGATAGAGGCCTACGCTCCGGGCAGTGTTATTAATACTTTTATTGAAAAGAAGGGTGAGGGATTACATCACATTGCGTTTGAAGTAGATGATTTGGAAGTTGAAGTGAAGCGGCTTGTTTCGGAAGGGTTTAATTTAATTAATGAAAACCCCAAAGAAGGCGCAGATAATAAATTGGTATGCTTTCTTCATCCGAAATCAAC
>JALYYM010000387.1 GCA_030946565.1 Bacteroidota bacterium
TCCTTTTATTCACAGTTTACGTTTTTGTTTAGAAAGTATATCTATCCGCTACGAAAACCTCGCTATGTAAAATTTTGAAAAGCAGTTCCGGGAGAAATAAATATTGTGCGGGCCTACTTTGTAACAATTCCCACAACATTTTTTGGCGTAGTATCAGGGTAGATGATGATATCAAAAACGGATACGGGAAGGTCTTTTTTTGCAACGTCAAGCGCACTTACTGTTTTCTTATCAAACAACGCATCGTTGTTGCAACCTTTACATGTGAGCAGTAATGCTGTTTTCTTAAAATCTATATTCCCATTCTGCGCTGGTTCAATCATAAATGCCAGGTCAGAATTGTTGCCATAAATTTCAAAATCATTCTCATTTAGCCTCAGCAGTTCTTTTATATCCGTTCCGTGGTGAATGCCGCTTTTAAGCTTCCATTCATTCGTGTTCAAAACCTTTTCAGTGTTTGCACCACTTTCTGTTGGGATTTTAGTGCTTATCAAAATATACTCTATGCCTGATAAATTTATTTCATCTTTCCACACAAAAACTACCTGGCGGTTGCTGCCGCCAAACAGCACAGAACATTTTTTGAGGGCTTTTTCAGAAAAATAATACCTGTCTTTCTTCACATTACTCTCGCCGAAAAAGCTCACTAAAAATTCATGCGAAGTAAATTGCAGAAGATCTTCGCCATAGCGAATGGTAGACAGGTCGGGCATTTCTTTTTGCCTCAATATAAAAGTGTAGGCAGCAATGTCATCCTTTGTTTCTGTAATTGCTTCTATGGTAATATTTCTTTTCTGATAAAACATCGAAGCCTCCTTGCCAAAATCTTTATTTGTATCATATATAAATCCAGCTTTTATTAGCCTGGCCTGGCCATCGAGGTATTCAGCTTTTGATGCGGTATGCAGAATATAATACTTTGTGTCTTCACTGTTATATAGAACTACACTGCGTTCTGGCTCATCGCTTCTTCTATTTTTTATTTTTTGGAGAAAGAGCGTTGATGGTATGTTATTTTCCATTTCGCTTTCAGCCGGGGAAAATTTCCTTTTACTCATCAGATGCACCATAGTTTTTTGTGGCATAGACGTAAGGGCAAGAAGATCATTCACATTGAAGGACTGACTATTTGCAACGCTAAAAGCAAAACTTTGGAGGCTAAGTAAAAGCAATATCCTGTTCATAGATTTTTATGTTAAAACAGAATACGGGGTGCAGTCTTCTAAAGGATATGGAAAGAGGTTGTGAACAAACCGATGGTTGGCGGCTATTAATATCGCCGCTAAATTATGCAACATTCTGAAGAAGTCAAAATGTGGGTATAAATAAGTTATCCCGTCCGCATAAGCAGGCTATGCTAAAGGGTATGACCGGTTCGTTTTGCCACACAAGTTTCCTTTTCAATTCTTCATCACAAGGCTTCTGTTAATACAGGACATTTCATTTAATGGAACTATTTTACCTTTATCAACTTAAACATTTAAATGCGGGATAATTACGTTCTGTATAATGTTGGAACTTTTATGGATTGCTTCGTATGGAAATTAAGTATTGTGAACAATGCTTAAGTAAAAATATATGTGATCCAAAAAGAATAAAATGACAGCAGAACATCAGCGCCTTTTAGACAATGCACCAAAAAGAGTTCCGCTCGAGCAATGGGGGCCTTACCTGAGTGAACGACAATGGGGCACGGTCCGCGAGGATTATGGCCATCTCGGCGATGCCTGGAATTATTTTCCCTTCGACCAATCGCACTACAGGGCATACTTGTGGGGGGAAGATGGTATCGCAGGTATTTCGGACCTGTTTCAAAATCTTTGTTTTGCCATTACCTTATGGAACCGGAAGGATCCTATATTAAAAGAGCGCCTCTTTGGCCTTGGTAATACAAGTGGCAACCATGGTGAAGATGTGAAGGAGTTATATTATTATCTCGATAATATTCCCACACATTATTATATGCAATACTTGTATAAGTACCCTCAGAGGGAGTTTCCTTACGAAGAAATTAAAAGGGAAAACAAGCAACGATCAAAGAGCGATCCTGAATACGAAATACTCGATACAGGTGTTTTCGATAACAACCAATATTTCGATGTAACTGTTACTTATGCCAAACAGGATTCACAGGATATTTTTATTAAAATAAATATACACAACCGGTACACAGAAAGCGCCGGTATAACGGTGCTGCCTACCCTGTGGTTTTATAACCGCCTTAGCAACACGCGGCTTGCAGAAAAACCCATCATCCGGGATTATAATAAAACGACGGTGAAGGCTACGCATCAGCGCTTGGGCACTTACTACTTATATTTCCCGAAGACCAGGGCTACCTTTTATACAGAAAATGTTACGAACACAGAAAAGGTTTTAGGTATCCCTAATGAAAGCCCTTTTGTGAAAGATGCATTCAATGAAGCTATTATTCGTAAGAAGAATGTGAAGTCTTTACGGGTAAGTACTTCAGGAACTAAGTTTGCGCCAATATATGATTTAAATATCGGCGGTGGGGAGTCTGTGACGCTTTACCTGCGGCTTACTAATAAGGAGCTAAGCAATGGTTTTGAAGAAGGTTTCGAAAATATTTTTGCTGCCCGCAAAACTGAGGCGGATGAATATTACAGGTCCATTTTGCCAGAGAATATTAGCGATGGGCTTCGCACAATACAACGCCAGGCCCTTGCCGGTTTGCTGTGGAGCAAACAATTTTATCACTATGATGTGGAAAGATGGCTTAGTACCAGCGATGGCATTACACCCGTAAACACCGGCAAGGTTACAGGGCGAAATCATGAATGGAAACACCTTAAAAATCAGAACATAATTTTAATGCCGGATAAGTGGGAATATCCGTGGTACGCCGCGTGGGATCTGGCTTTCCATTGCATACCGATGGCTATGCTCGACCCTGGTTTTGCTAAAGATCAACTATTGTTGATAATGCGGGAATGGTATATGAAACCCGACGGCCAGTTACCGGCATACGAATGGCATTTTAGTGACGTAAACCCACCGGTGCAAGCCTGGTCAGCATTACAGGTGTACCGCATAGAAAAATCAATGACGGGTAATGGCGATGTTAAATTCCTCAAACGGATATTTCATAAGTTAATAATAAATTTTACCTGGTGGATCAACAGGAAAGATGCGAATGGCAATAATATATTCCAGGGAGGCTTTCTTGGCCTGGATAATATTGGAGTATT
>JALYYM010000431.1 GCA_030946565.1 Bacteroidota bacterium
GAAGAAATTTAATCTCTATCCATTTTAATCTGTATCCAATTTACTAAAACTCTAATTGTATTTTCATAGGTGATTTTACACACACAATTGAACGCTATTAAAAAAAAATTAAACCGGTTAGTATTAACCTTTTAAGAAATTAAGGCAAATAATTTACCGTGTTTTTCTTCAAAAAAACAGTTAAAACACCCTTCAAATAAATCGCCTTTTTTGACAAAAGATTCAATGAATTCAAATACCCCTTCGAACATTATTGTTTGGTTTTAAACATCTGCAAGCTTAAAAAGGGTCCGTAATTTTTTCTTACAAAGCGCTTTAAAAAATTCCCACAAAAACATACAGTGATTGTAAAATAACTATATGCGAAATCAGCGCTATGAAATGTATTTGCTGAAGAAAAAAAAGGAGTAATTCTCCTGGTAAAGAGGCAAGCATCCGGGCAAAATTATTGACCAGGTTGAATAGTGCTGCATGGCATAGGACAAGGGACTTTGACATCGCCGTGCGGCTTTACAGAACGCAATGCAGAGGAAGCTGAAGTACCTTTTGATGTCTCATTAGTATTCACACCTTCTGCTCTTAATTCAGGCTGCCCTTTTTTCATAGAGACGCTAATTTTTATATCGGTAGCTCCCTTGTCAATTAAATCCTGCATATCAGCACTTAAAAAATAAACTGTGAAATCTGATTGATCTGCCATAATAAAAAGTTTAATGATAAAAATTTAGTTACATTTTAAATCTACAAAAAAAAATAGATTATCAAAATCAGTGTACGCATTTCATTGTAAATCTAAATCATGATTTATCATAATTATTCCCTGGAGAAATTCAGAACCCGGGTCGTTCATATTTCCTTAATCTCCTTATCTTGTAAATTCTTAAACAAAAGCAATGATCCCAATAAGCGATGATGATTCCGACAGAACAAGCACACCTTATATAAACTATCTCTTCATTGCTATCAACATTTTTGTATTTATTTATTACCAGCAACTCGGGCATAATATTGATTTCACTTACAGCTATGCTACCGTGCCGGCCGAAATAATAAGCGGGCATGATATAGTAACTGCTGCAACAAATGTGCACGATCCAATTAGCGGGCAGGATGTAACTATACCCGGCCTCGGCATCACAGCTATACCTGTATGGCTTACACTTATTACTTCCATGTTCATGCACGGCGGCATTGCGCACATAGCAGGCAATATGCTTTATCTATGGATATTTGGTGATAACCTGGAAAATAAGATGGGCCACGCCCGCTACTTTTTCTTTTACATGCTATGCGGCATTATTGCTTCTCTCGCTCATGTATTTTCTGTTTACGCCTTTGGCGAAAATCACTTAATTCCCAGCCTCGGCGCCTCGGGTGCTATATCAGGCGTAATGGGTGGTTACCTTTTACTCTTTCCCACAAAAAGAGTTACTGTACTTTTTATAATTTTCTTTGTACGGGTACCGGCCTTTATTGTTTTAGGATTATGGATATTACTGCAGGTTGCGGCAGGTACAGGTTACCTGGGCGGAAGCGAAGCCAGCGGTATAGCTTATGCCGCACACATAAGCGGATTCTTTGTAGGATTGTTTTTTGTAAAGAAATTTATTCCAGTGCAAAAGTTGGCATCAACCCGGCGGAGGTAAATTCAGAGAAATAATTTCAAAATTTATGTTGAAATAATCAAGTGTTCACGGCAATGTTTTCAATAGAAAACAGTAGATTTATTTAATAAAACATATTATGAAACTCCTTGTTTTTTGCCTGGCATTGTTGTTTCCCATCCATTCTTTCACGCAAATGGATACTGCCTTTATCGCGAAGATTAAAAGCCTTGATACGGCCAACATTTTAAAGCTGGATACCGCGGCAGTACCTAATGATGTGCTTACGGCAAAGATCAAACAGCTTCGAAGCGAGAAGAAAGGCCTTACGCTTGAAACCATTTTAAAAATAAAACTTTCCGAAGAGCAACAGAAAGACACATCGCACTCAAAAGCTTATTATGATGCATTAGTGGCCGATGTAACAAAAGGTAAAACCAGTAAGCTGATTGAAAACAGCCTCATAAATTTATACAGAAACAATTTCACAGAACAGGAAATTGATGACGTAATAAAATTTTACAAAACATCTGCCGGCAAAAAGATGGACAAAGAATATATTCTCCTGATGGTTGAATCTATAAAAGACGCAGAGCAACTTATCAAATTAGCGGCAAAAAATATAGATGTAAAGTAAAGCCGGTACTGCTATTCGTGGTGGGCTAGTCATTTAATGAATTTATACCTTGTTCTGGGGTGTCTTTGCCAAATGGTAACTTCTCCGGCAACTTTAAACGGATATAATCAAGCAGCGTCTCATCATCAACCATCTATTGCAGCCTGTTTTCCTACCCATTTTTTTTATTAGCTTCGGCAACAGCGGATTGAAAATTATCGAATCATCATAATAATAATTTTATGGAGAAACCGGTGGATGTAATCATTGTAGGCGCCGGTCATAACGGGCTTGTATCAGCGATATTGCTTGCCCGTGCAGGTTTAAGGGTAAAGGTGCTTGAAGAAAAAGATACGGTGGGCGGCGCTGCAAAAACAGAATATCCCTTCACAAAAGTACCCAACCTTGGCACCAGCACGGGCGCTTACCTGCTTGGCGTAATGCCTCCTGAATTAATAAAAACCCTCGGGATAGATTTGCCATTGATGCTGCGTGACCCACATTATTTCCTGCCTACCACCGGCAAGCGTTATCTTTTATTTGGTTCTGATAAAGATGCCATGCGCAAACAGTTTATTTCTTTTTTTTCTGAAGATGACTGGCGTGCGAACCAGGCAATGTCAGAAGAAATTGAAAAGATAAGGGACGACATTGCACCCACCTGGCTGGAAGAACCTTACAGCATAGAAGAAACGGCGGAGCGTTATGTTCGCCCGGAATTAAAACAAATATTTATTGATCTGTGCCGAAAGCCGGTAGGTGAATACATCAACCGTTTTGGATTTAAGAGTGACCTGGTGAAGGCGATGTATGCAGTAACAGATGGTTTTTCCGGCCTGTTCGGAAGTTGGGATACGCGGGGCTCGGGCATGAATTTTCTCGTGCATAACATGTGCCGCCTTCCCGGAAGCGATGGCACCTGGATGGTGGTAAAAGGTGGCATGGGCACCGTCACCAAAACATTTTCGGATGCCGCCCGTAAAGCCGGCGCAGAAATTATTACCGGTAAAAAAATAAGTTCCATTGATGTTCATAACGGTGTTGCTACCGGTGTTACTTTGGCTGACGGATCACAGGTGAAGGCAAAAGTGGTAGTAGTAAATGCTGACCCGTTCCGTATGCAAACATTAATTGGCGTTGATCATTTGCCTGCATACTATAATGCAAGGATTGAAAATTATAAACGCCCCGGTTCTACATTTAAGGTGAACCTTGCATTAAAAGGGCTTCCGAAATTTACCTGCCTTCCGGAAGACCACGGGCAATACGGCAGCACTATCCACATGCTGCCTGATGAAGAAGTTGTGATGCAAAGCCTTGAAGAAGGATTCAATGCTGTGAGAGAAGGAAGACTCTACCCCTTCCCCACCATAGAATGGTACATACATACAACGGTTGAC
>JALYYM010000443.1 GCA_030946565.1 Bacteroidota bacterium
TCCGGCGAATATGCACTTGGCAAGGAAGGCGGCCATAGCGAGTCACGTATTCTTCATCATAAGGACATAACCGGAAAAGAAATCGAGGATACCTTGCTCGCAGCTATTGAAAGTAAACCCAATATTAATTTAATCAGTCATTGCTTTGTTATTGATATTATTACCCAGCATCACCTCGGTTATTTAGTAACCAAATCAACTCCCGATATAGAATGCTTTGGTGTGTATGTGTTGAATATGGTTTCAAATAAAATTGAAAAAATTCGCTCTAAAATTACCCTGCTGGCCACCGGTGGAAATGGCCAGGTTTATCGCACCACTACCAATCCATCCATTGCCACAGGAGATGGTGTTGCAATGATGTACAGGGCAAAAGGAAGAATCGAAAATATGGAGTTCATCCAATTTCATCCAACCGCTCTATACGAGGCTGGCATAAGCGGCCAGGCGTTTTTGATAACTGAAGCAGTGAGAGGAGATGGAGCAATTCTCAGAAACCAAAAAGGGGAAGCCTTTATGGAAAATTATGATGAAAGAAAAGATCTGGCACCACGTGATATAGTTGCGCGGGCTATTGATAATGAAATGAAAATAAACGGAACAGAAAATGTTTTCCTTGATTGTACGCAAATGGATATGGAAAAATTTGTTCATCACTTTCCAAACATTACAGAAAAATGCAGATCGGTTGGTATTGATGTCGCCACACAATATATACCGGTTGCTCCTGCTGCGCATTACAGTTGCGGTGGAATTAAAACGAATGAATGGGGAAGGTCTTCAATAAAAAATTTATATGCCTGCGGCGAATGTGCAAGTACAGGGCTTCATGGCGCAAACAGGCTTGCAAGTAATTCACTTTTAGAAGCGATGGTGTTTGCTCACAGGTGTTATCTCGATGCCATTAATAAAATTAATTTACTGGAGTTTAATGACGCGATACCTGATTGGAATGCCGAGGGAACAACTGCTCCCAAAGAAATGATTCTTATTACACAGTCGTTAAAAGAAATACAGTTGTTGATGACAGACTATGTAGGTATTGTGAGAACAAATGTAAGGCTTGAAAGAGCTATGAAGAGGCTAGATCTGTTGCATATAGAAACTGAGCAGTTGTATCAAACTACTTCAGTATCGCCACAACTTTGTGAAGTAAGAAATTTAATAACCGTTGGTTACCTGATCGTAAAAGAAGCCCAATTGCGGCACGAGAGCCGGGGGCTTCATTTTAATACTGATTATCCGCACAAAGATGAGCTTGTGCAAAATATCGTTTTGTAAAAGATCAATTCAATACACTCGCTTCCTTTTCGACCTTTATATTTTTTTGCTCTTTAATTTTCGCCCATCCGCCTGCAACATTCCGCAGGTTATGATAGCCCTGCCTTTTTAAAATAGAACAGGCAATTAAACTCCGGTAGCCACCTGCACAATGAACATATAGATTTTGGGTTTCTTCAAATTGTGCGATCAATGCCACGTCAGTCATATCCGCAAGATTTATATTCACTGCATCTGTCACATGGCCTTCTGCGAATTCATTTGGTTTGCGTACATCCAACACCGTTAGGTTGTCATCAAAAGGAATATCCATTGCCAGTTCATCCGCCTCTACATCAATGATCATATCTGTTATTTCACCGGCTTTTTTCCATGCTTCTATGCCACCCTGCAGGTAGCCCTCTACATTCTCAAACCCCACCCGGGCAAGTCTTACAATCGTTTCTTCTTCCATGCCTTCTTGTGTCACCATTACAATTCTTTGATCAAACGGAAGAAGGCTGCCGGCCCATTCCGCAAAGCGTCCTTCGAGCCCGATAAATACAGAGCCGGGAATAAACGCATCTTTAAATCCTTCCGCTTTCCTGGTATCAAGTACGATCACATCCTCTTTAATTTTTTCTTTAAGCTCTTTTACAGTTATGGGAGTAAGGGCTTTTGTTTTTACATCTTCAAGGCTGAAATATCCTTCTTTATTTATTTTAGCATTTACAGCAAAATAAGCAGGTGCGTCATTCAGGCCTGTTGTTACTGCCTTAATGAATTCTTCCCGGGTTTGCGGCTGCATTGCATAATTTGTTTTCTTTTGAATAGCTATTGTACTAAAAGTTTCACTACTTATATTTTTACCACAACTGCTGCCGGCGCCATGTGCAGGATAAACAATTACATCGTCCGGCAATGGCATCAATTTATTTTGGATAGTATCATACATTATAGAGGCAAGTTCTTCGCTCGTCATGTTACCGCTGCTTAAGTCCGGACGGCCCACATCGCCTACAAACAAAGTATCTCCTGTAAACAGGCAATAAGGTTTATTCTCCTCATCTCTTAAAAGATAACAAGTTGATTCAAGAGTATGCCCAGGCGTATGAATAACCTCAATTTTTATATTACCCACATTAAAAACTTCCCCATCTTTAGCGAGGTGAAAAGAAAAGTTAGCCTCCGTGCCGGGACCGTAAACAATAGTTGCGCCGGTCTGTTTAGAAAGGTCAATATGCCCGCTTACAAAATCAGCATGAAAATGCGTTTCCAGGATGTATTTTATCTCAGCATTGTGCTCTTTAGCAAGCTTCAAATAAGCGTCTGTATCTCGCAGGGGATCAATTATAATTGCTTCACCATTACTTTCTATAAAATAAGCAGCCTCACTAAGACAACCGGTATAAATTTGTTGTACGTACATATAAATATTTAATCAAATAATTTTTAATTCGATACGTCACGATATAAATCATAACGCTAACTATTCCAACTTAGGTATTGGCAAAGATAAAATAAATAAAAAAAAGGGGAGATGGGAGAAAAATGCACTACGTGTTTTACTAACCTATTAATTTTTTCACGAAATCATTTATTGCTTCTATGCGTGAAGAATTAATAGAATAATAAATAAATTTACCATCACGCTCTGTGCCTACAATTCCAGCTTTTCTCAATATTGCAAGGTGCTGCGATGCCACTGATTGCTCAAGCCTCAACTTTACGTAAAGCTGAGTAACAGTAAGCCTTTGGTTGTCATAAATTGTTTTAATTATTTGTTGCCGCAGCTTATGGTTCATAGACCTAAGCACCAGCGCAGCTTTTTTAATATTATGATAATCTATGTCAAGTAAATTAGCATTTTCTACGCCTTCTTCCTGCGTAATTGTGTGTCGGATAGGCTCGGAAAAAGTCATAAAAATAAATTTTGAATAATCTGTGTTAATTACATGTTATTACAAAGATACATATCGTTATAATAATTTTTATGTTTCTAAAAGCAAAAAAAATAAAAACGCCTTTTACGGTTAGACTGGCTGTTTTTACTAAGGAGTGTAAAAATCCTTTATATATAGCGGTATAGCAGAAACGATGTTTTCATGTTCAGGCCTTTTAAATTTTTCCCAGGAAAATTGCGCAAGAGATTCCGGCAAAATTCCGGCTTTACTGAAAAAAAAATTATCATTTTTTGACAAGTCACTGAATTTCTTACTACCACTCCCCGAGAATATTATCTTGTTTAAGCCCTTATATTTTGTGAATGAATTTTCATCAAGAATTTTAGCAGAAGGCGGTTCTATTTCCTGCAAATCATGAGCATATAGAGCCGTGTACACTTCCATACGCCTCGCATCAATCATGGGGCAATAAAAAGCTTCTTTGTCTTTTTCTGAAACGGCGGCTGACAGCGCCATTACCTCAAGTGTATTAAATGTTATTAGCGGAATATTAAGTGCATAGCAAAATCCTTTGGCAGCGGATAACCCAACCCTTATTCCCGTATAAGAACCCGGGCCGGATGTGATGCTAATCGCATCCAGTTTTTTAATGGGTATGCCTTCTTTTTCCAGGAGTTCATTTACTGCTGAATGAAGAAAAGCAGCATGCTGTTTTGGATCATCATTAAACATTGTGTGCAGTGTATGGCCATCCCTGGCGAGGTTTACTATTGCCGTTTCCGTAGCGGTATGAATATTTAAAATATAAGACATTACCAGTGGTGAGATTTTCTATATTCTTCCTGCAGAAGTGGTGCAACCAAATAGCGTTTATCCGTTTTAGATAACCTTTGCAATAGCATATAAATATTTTGTATCCCAATAATATCTTTCCACTCAAAAGGCCCTTCGGGATAATTTGTTCCGAGCTTCATTGCCAGGTCAATTTCTTTTATTGTACTTACTTTTTCTTCCAAAGCAAAATACGCTTCGTTGATGATCATACTTATTACTCTTGCGGCCACAAAACCAGGTTCATCTTTTACAAATACCACGTTCCAGCCGAGTTCTTTTAAAACTAAATCAACAGCCTTTTCATCATTAGACGCCATCTCCCAGGCGGCTCTTTTTAAAAACCCTGGCCATGCATTTATCCTGCTATAGTTGGAAGGTAATTTGTTGTCAACCAACGTGTCAACAACTGAATGTATAATAACCGGCTTACCTGGATATTCTTTAAACGATTCTCCCGAAACTCCATCCGTTAATAAAAAAATCGCATCAAAATCTTCAAGCCGTTCTATTTCTAAAACACTATCAATAAAAATTAATGAAGCATTTCGCCCCACATCCTTTATCTCAATTTCCTCTTTTTGTTCATTCGTAGCAAGAATGACGACCTTCATATTAAATTTTTTGCAAAAATAGGTTTGTTAGTTGATGGAAAGTTTTGCAATTTTATTATCCTCAATAAAATAAATGATGAACAAGCAAATCAAAAATACAAGCGCCGCACCTGCGCCAATTGGCCCTTACAGCCAGGCAGTTAAAGCAGCGGGCCTGCTATTTATTTCAGGGCAGATAGCTCTTAAGCCAGGCACATCAGAACTTATAATTGATAATATACAGGACGAAACTGAAATGGTGATGCAAAATTTAAAGGCCATACTTGAAACATCAGGCCTCGGATTTGCGAATGTTATTAAAACAACCATTTTCTTAAAGGACATGGAGTTGTTTGCACCGGTTAATGAAATTTATGGTAAATTTTTTGAGTCAGACTTTCCTGCAAGAGAAACAGTTTCTGTGAAAGGATTACCTAAAAATGTGAATGTGGAAATAAGCATGATTGCGTCAGAATAAAAAAAGAAAATTTGAAAAGTCAGGTTATAATAACAGCTACCGTACACAATCACCTAATTGACGTTCTCCAACATAAGGGCTATTCAATTTTGCATACTGAAAATATTACGTATGAAGAATTGAGCGTGATAATAAACCAGGCCGAAGGCATAGTGATCACAAGCCGCTTAAAAATTGATAAGGCAATTATTGATAAAGCCACTCGGTTAAAATGGATTGGCAGATTAGGAAGCGGGATGGAATTGGTAGACGTTGAGTATGCAACTTCTAAAGGTATCGAATGCATAAGCAGCCCTGAAGGCAATCGTAATGCAGTCGGTGAACATGCCTTGGGTCTAATATTAAATCTTACAAAAAAAATAAGCGCCAGCTTTGAAGAAATTAAGGATAAGAAATGGATAAGAAATGCAAACCGTGGCATGGAGCTTAGCGAGAAAACGGTCGGCATTATTGGTTTTGGAAATACAGGCTCTGCCCTGGCAAATTTATTATCATCATTCAATGTGACCGTGCTTGCTTACGATAAGTATAAATATGGCTTTGGTGCGGGTTACATTAAAGAAGCCAATTTTGAACAAGTGTGCAGGTATGCAGATGTTATTAGTTTGCATTTGCCCCTTACGAGCGAAACCGAATACCTGGCGAATGAAAAGTTCTTTAATTCGCTGGAGCGATCGCCTTATTTTATTTCAACGTGCAGGGGCAAGGTTACCGACACCGCTGCATTAATCAGTGCCTTAAAAAATAAAAAGATTGCCGGTGCAGGCCTGGATGTTTTAGAAAACGAGAAACTTGGAACTTATACAAAAGAAGAAAACCAGCCCTTAAACTGGTTATTATCCCAACCAAATGTGATTATAACGCCACATATTGCTGGCTACAGTG
>JALYYM010000459.1 GCA_030946565.1 Bacteroidota bacterium
TTATAAGAAAAACTGCTGAAGCGCCCGGTGGCTGCATGGATGCGCTGATTATAAAAATGATTGAATACGCAAAGGAGCAGAAGTGCCAGTATATAAATCTTGGCCTTGTGCCTATGACCGGAATTACAGAGCCACAGAGCCCGGCCGAACATTTGATAAAATATGCTGCTGAGAAATTAAAACGTTTCAGGCACTACCATGGCCTGCGTGATTTTAAAGAGAAGTATGCTACCATTTGGGAGGACAAATTTCTTGTGTATGAAAATGACTATGACCTGCTGCAATTACCCGCGGCCTTAAATAAAGTTATGCAACCGTAAATACCCCTTATGAATAAACACTTATTACTCCTGTTAGCACCTGTTTTATTATCATCAAAAATAATTGCACAAAACCTGCCGGTAAAAGAGTGGGCGGCTGCCACACATGATAAGCCCATGATTTTTTATATCTCGGGAGATGGTGGGTTTAATAAATTCTCTACCGCCTTATGTCAATCTCTTAATAAAAAAGGTTACGATGTATACGCATTAAATGCAAGGTCTTATTTCGATGATAAGAAAACGCCGGAGCAAACTACCAATGATATAAAAAATTATTTGGGTAAAAAGGCAGCCGGGCGAAGAAATACAAAAGTGATTCTCATCGGTTATTCTTTTGGCGCCGATGTGCTTCCTTTTATTCTTAACAGGCTGCCAAAAAATATAATGGATAATGTAGCGATGTCTTTTATAATGGCTCCTTCAGGCAGCACCGATTTTGAAATTCACTGGTCTGATATTTTCGGTGGAAATATAAAAAGAGACATGGATGTGGTCACAGAAATAAATAAGCTAAACAATGAAAACATCGTTATCATCAATGGAAGCGATGAACATGAATTAGCGCTTAACAAAATTTCTTTAAAAAAATATACGCACGAAGTGCTCCCCGGAGGGCATCATTTTGATGGGGATACTGATGAGATTACCAATGTGATTTTGGGGCATATAAATTAACGTGAGTTCGGGATAAAAACAACTTAAATTGAAATTCCATTTATAGAACGGGAGGTATTTAAAAAATCATAAAACCTTAATAGAAAAGTATTACTTGTTACACACAAACCTTATTACCTTATTGTACAAAATAGGTGAATAAGCTAATAAGGTTGAATTAAATCTAAAATTTTTCCTACCAAGGTTTTACGAAGCTTATCCCGAGCTCACGTTAAATTAAGGATAGGCGAAAGGTTGATAGGTTTTAGATAATTGAAAATACAAATATGCAAGGTTCCCTTTTATAATTTTGTGGTTAAATTATTTTAAGGGTTTTGGTTGTGTGTTGCTCTATCCGCGTTTGCGATTGGGTACGATCAAATTAAATTCCCCTTTTTGTTCTATACAATTCATTAGCCCAAAGGGCTTACATATTAATAACCACGGATAAAATCCGTGGATAATCCATAAGGCATCAGACAACCCTGAAAGGGTTGAATTTCCATAAAACATGTCATTCAACAAAAAATTATATTTCCTACAACCATAGATATAAAAGAGAATTATTGAAGAAAAGTTTACCGTGATTCGTGAGACAAAGTCAATTTGGATAAAATGTTCCCAACAGTTCTTGAATTTTGCTGATTATTATTCAACCCCTTGGGGGTTGGGATGCCGGTTATACTTTTTCTCCCGGTTTCACCGGGAGCTATTTATATTTAAACCCTTCGGGCTATCGCTTCTTTTTGCATCGTATGAATAGCAATAGCAAAAAAATTACTCCTCCTCATATCCAAGATTATAAAAAACATCTTCAATCACTTCTGTATTAGAAGCAAGCACCAAAAGCTTATCTCCTTTTTCAAGAACGGTAGAGCCGCCGGGGCGAATGTATTTACCATTCCTTTGAATCATAACAATAAAAGCTTTTTTAGGAAAGTCCAGGTTTACTAATGAATTGCCAATGGCGGGGCTTGTATCAGGCAGAAGAATCTCTATCATTTCAGAATCGGGCGAATCGGACATTTCAAGATCGAGTGCAAATTTTCGTTTTACTTTTTGCGGAACAATCACCTTCAGCCACTTTGCCACAATGGGTAAAGTAGTGCCTTGTAACAAGACAGAAATAGTTGAAATGAAAAACACCA
>JALYYM010000466.1 GCA_030946565.1 Bacteroidota bacterium
GAATAAATTTGCGGCAAAGAATAATGGAAGGGCGGGTATCATTGATATATCGGTTCATTGCAAATAAAAGGCCCATCTTATATGACCAACTCAGAAAAAATCGAATATAAAATAACATTGCAAAAAAGATGTATTGCCATACTTGAAGATAGAATTTATTCTATACGCTCAGCAATGAAGGAAGCACAATTAGCTGCCAATAGTGAGGAAAAAAGCAGCGCCGGAGACAAATACGAAACGGCCAGGGCTATGAGCCATTTGGAAAAAAATATGCAGGCTTCCAGGTTGTCAGCTAGCCTTAAAGAATTAGAAAATCTTCTGCAAGGCGATTGCAATAAAATTTTTGAGGTCGTGCAAAAAGGAAGTTTTGTGCAATGTGACAAAGTCTCCTATTTTATTGCAGCAGGCCTTGGTAAATTATTAATCGAAAACAAGACCGTGTTCCTCATTTCCCCCAATTCGCCTGTAGCTTTAAAATTATCTGGTAAAAAAGCAGGCGATGCATTTGAATTTAATAATCAAAAATTCACTATAAAAAAAGTTTATTGATAATGATTTAATTTCAAGCAGGTATCGGAAGACAGTTTTTCAATCACATCTTAATTGCTACATTCGCAGATAAACCTCCAAATAAAAAATTAAATAAAATGAGTGATTCAAAATTATCTACCGGTGAAATACAAACGAAGAAGGGCACTTTAAAATTTGAGCTTTATGATGATGCCGCACCAGGAACGGTGGCCAATTTTAAAAAGCTTATCAATGAAGGCTTTTATGATGGCTTAACGTTTCACCGTGTGATCCCTGATTTTATGGTGCAAGGCGGTTGCCCTAACGGAACAGGTGCCGGTGGCCCCGGCTATACCATCAACTGCGAAACCAAAGGCGCCAAACAAGCCCACGACAGGGGCGTTATGTCAATGGCACACCGGGGGCCAAACACAGGGGGCTCGCAGTTCTTTATTTGCCACAATCGTTCTAATACAAAGCATCTTGATGGGGTGCATACATGCTTTGGACGGATAACTGAAGGGCTTGATGTACTTGATAATATTACAGGAGGAGACGTAATGGAAAAGGTAGTATTAAACTAGTCGCTGAAAAGTATCCGCATAAAAAATGGCATAGATTTTCTATGCCATTTAGTAAATAAAGCCGGGGCGTAATAATCAATTATTACATTCCAAAAAGTAAAGCAATAATAGCCATCAAACCATAGAAGCCAGTAATAATACCAATGGCTACCAGTGTGTCTGTAACTTCTGTTTTGTAAATTTTTTTCATACTTACAGTTTAAATTTAAAGAAATATTTAAATGAAGTGTTTCGAAGGATTTGGAAAAGAAAAATCAGTAGTTTTAACGGGAGGGGATTTTGTCAACGTTATTGTCACGAAATTAATAGTTTATCGTTTAAAAAGCAAATATTTCAAAAATGAAAGGAGTAGTAAGTTGACCTGAAATCAGATTTTCACTGGCACAAACTTCCAGTTAGTTGAGACTAATATATTTTTTAGGTTAATTAGAGTATCTTGTAAATAGGGCGAACGCAGCTACAAAAAGCCATACTTTTAATCACTTTAAAATCATTTATCATGAATCATGTTTCAGACATTCTTAAAAGGAAAGGCAGCAATGCAATTTCTGTTC
Source organism: Bacteroidota bacterium (assembly GCA_030946565.1). The sequence goes on from JALYYM010000466.1 coordinate 1,649, forward strand.
TCCCTGATACCGCCGTTCTCGAAGCCCTAAAAGTTATGGCCGGCAATAATATCGGATCGGTATTAGTAATGGAAAATAACAAGTACCTGGGCCTTATTACAGAAAGGGACTATTCACGTAAAGTAATTTTAAAGGGGAAAAATTCTACTGATACAACGGTTAAGGAAATTATGACTTCCGACCTGCCGCATATAAATCCGGATGACACCGTAGAGCATTGCATGGAGCTAATGACAAACAGCAAAATCCGTTACCTGCCCGTTTTCGTTAACGATGAACTCCAGGGAATTATTTCTATAACCGATGTGGTAAAAGAAACAATCCTAAAACAGCAGCAGATGATCAGCCATCTCGATGATTACATTAATTCTTAAGGCTGCAATTCAGTTTAATCTTTAAAAATCTTCATGAATAAAATTATTCTTCTATTCATTCTATTCGCCGTTGGTTGCAATTCTCAAAGTAATAAGAAAGATACTTCGGATGAAAATAATACAGATAGTAATTTGATAACGGAAAATAATGATGCGCCGGCGGCAAACATTTCAGGATGCTATGCATTTAATATGAAAAAAGATTCTGCGTTATTGAAACTGAATATTTCGGGTACCAATGTTACAGGTGAGCTTTCCTATCATTTATATGAAAAAGATAATAACTCCGGTACAATAAATGGCTCCTTGCACGATAGCCTCATCATCGCTGATTATACTTTCCAATCTGAAGGTAGGGCTTCAGTAAGACAGGTCGTTTTTAAGATGAATAATGACATGCTTGTGGAAGGATATGGCGACATAAAAATGAAGGGCGACACAGCGCAATTTAAGGATGTATCTCTTCTGAAATTTGAAAATGACAGGCCGTTTCTAAAAACAAGCTGCGAATAAAATGCTTGCTACCATTTTATTTAAGTAGATGCTTTCGCCTTGGTTTATTTTTTGCAAAAAAATTTAGATGGAATATTTTATATCGAAAATAAAACCTTTCTTAAACCGTTTACTGCGTATGTAGGGCATTTAAATAGAAAGACATTCTGATTTCTGCTTGTCTGATCATTTTATCACAAACAATTTTATTTAATAATAAAAGTTAAACCCGAAGTGTAAAAATTTCAAATAACTTCGCACGCTATGAAACTTACATCTCTCCCCGCTGTTTACTGGATTTTGTCTCTTGTTTTTATTTCGCTTTTTACAAGTTGCAATAGCAGCATGACTGAAACAGCTTACAGTGCCACGGATTCAGCGGCAAAAATTGAAGCAGAAAAAAAAGGTAGCCTTGACCAAAAAAAACCAATTGATACTGCTGAGTATAATAAAATAATGAAGGATATCAGCAATAATGATACAACGGGTAAATGGCCGGCCAATGCGCCATTTCCTTTGCCTGGAGCCATTTTGCCTTTTCATAGAATTGTCGCTTTTTACGGAAATCTATATTCTAAAAAGATGGGCATTTTGGGTGAATTGCCTAAAGAAGAGATGCTTAAAAAGTTACAAGGAGAAGTTGCCAAATGGCAAGCTGCAGATTCTACAATTCCTGTAATTCCGGCATTGCACTATGTAGCAGTTACCGCACAAGGTGCGCCAGGCAAGGATTCTAAGTATCGTTATCGCATGCCTTCTTCTCAAATAGATACCATAATGAATTGGGCGAAAGAAATAAACGCCCTGGTTTTTCTTGATATACAGGTAGGGCACAGTTTTGTAAAAGATGAAGTGCCACAGTTAGAAAGCTATTTGAAATTGCCGGGTGTCAATCTTGGTATTGACCCTGAGTTTTCTTTAAAGAATGGAGAAGTTCCTGGTACTAAAATTGGAACTTTTAATGCCGACGATATAAATGCTGCGATTGATTTTTTAGCTAACGTGGTAAAGAAAAATAATCTTGCTCCTAAAATATTAGTTGTTCATCGCTTTACTCAGGGGATGGTGCGGGGTTACCAGGATATTAAGAAAGTGCCTGAGGTGCAGGTAGTAATGGATATGGATGGATGGGGCGATAAAATTTTAAAAAGATCTACTTACCTGCTTTATATTTATAAAGAGCCCGTACAATTTACCGGCTTTAAATTGTTTTATAAAAATGATACTAAAAAGGGCGCTGATCAATTATATACACCTCAGGAATTATTGAAATTCACCCCCAAGCCTATCTACATTCAATATCAATAATTTTAAAATTAACGTATCCGACTTTTAATGAAAACAAATTGCCTTTCCATTTTATTCGCAGTATTTTTTTTAGCTGCATGTTCTTCCAATTCCAATAAAACAAAAGAACAGAAGGAACCAATCAATGCATCTGCTAAAGATAATGTTGATACCATTAACAAGCAGCCTGCAGCGGACCTTGCAACAATTCTTTCTAAAAGGGAGGTGCCGGTTTTGTGCTATCATCATATAAGAGAACCGAAACCCGGGCAAAGCGAAACCATGAAAAGTTATTCTGTTTCGCCTGCGCAGTTTGCTGAACAAATGAAGGCTTTGAAAGACAGCGGTTATGAAACTATTCTGCCCGATCAACTTTACAACTATCTTGTTTATAACGGCAAGCTGCCTGCGAAGCCGGTGATGCTAACCTTTGATGATACTGATGAAGAGCAATACAGTATTGCCGCTACGGATATGGAAAAATATGGATTCAAAGGCGTGTATTTCATAATGACCATTTCGATTAATCGTCCCCGTTATATGAGTAAGGAACAGCTAAAAGAATTGTCTGATAAGGGAAATAATATTGAAGGCCATACATGGGATCATCACATGGTAACAAAATACCAGGGCGCAGATTGGGATACGCAACTGGTGAAACCTAAAAAGAAAATAGAGGAAATTACCGGGAAGCAGGTTGAATATTTCGCTTATCCTTTTGGACTTTGGAACCAGGCAGCTATCCCCGAAATAAAAAGCCGTGGTTATAAAATGGCTTTCATTTTATCTACAAAAAGAGATTCTACCCAACCGCTGTACACTATACGCAGGATGATTGTACCGGGCCAGTGGTCAACGCCCGGCATGCTTAAGGCAATGAAACAAACGTTTCATTTGTAGAAAAATTTATTTTAATTAGCGGAGATATTTATTTTAATACTGCATTGCTGTCTTAAACTAAATTCCCTTTTCTCGTCTTCTACCATTCTACAAACGGTAGAAAAATTACTACTTTTATATTCCAAAAAAATTTATGAAATCGTCAGAATTTCATCGTGTGATTAAAAAGAATGGATGGCGATTGATAAAAGCAGAAGGCAGTCATTATATATATGAAAAAGGCGGCAGAACTTATCCGGTTCCTTTTCACGGAGCAAAAGAAATGGGTGAAGGATTAAAAGAAAATTATAAAGGAAATGGGCTTAATAAAATAAATTTATTAAACATAAAATTATGAAAAAAATAAAAATTATCATTGAGCGAAGTAAAGACCACTATAATGCTTACGCTGAGAATGTTAAAGGTGTTTATGGTGCCGGAGATACCGTAGCAGAAGCCAAACAATCAATATTAGACTCTATTAAATTATTAAAAAAATATAATGAGGATAAGAATATTCCGAAGATATTAAAAGGAGATTATGAACTTGTATTCAAGTTTGACACAGAAAGTTTATTGAATTATTATAATGGAATATTTAGCAAAGCTGCTCTCGAACGAATAACCGGAATAAATCAAAAGCAAATACAACACTATTCAACAGGCCTCAAAAGACCTCGCCCTACCCAGGTCAAAAGAATAGAAACGGCGCTTCACAAATTAGGGGCTGAATTATTAGCTGTAGAGCTTTAAATATTTTCAGCAGCCAAAATAATTGAGTGCTTGATTATTCATAGTAAAATTCGCATGATTCATTTATTTCGCTATTTCTATCTTCACTTTTTTATTCTTGATCTTTTCATTCTTGATAAGCTGGAGCGTGTGCCCCATCTTGGTTTTGCGCACGGCCACAAATGAAAAGAAATCTTTTACTTCAATCAACCCGATATCTTCTTTCTTCAGTTCTGCTTTGTGAGATAAGAAGCCAACGATATCTACTTTATTTACTTTGTCTTTTTTCCCGGCAGCAATAAATAAAGTTGACCATTTTGGCTTTTCAGGAATGATGTCAACTTCGGGAAGTTTTATTTGCTCAATGTCGCTTTGAATGTAGGCAGGTGCTGTTTCTTCTTCATTCAAAATCAAAATTGCCGTGCCGCTGGCCTCCATCCTGGCCGTTCTTCCATTGCGGTGTGTGAATGCATCTTCTGTGTGCGGAAGGTGATAATGAATGATGTAACGGATATTTGGAATGTCCAGTCCGCGAGAGGCAAGGTCCGTTGTTACCAACACATTCGTTGTGCCATTCCTGAATTTACATAAGGCGCTGTCTCGTTCCTGCTGCTCCATGCCGCCGTGGTAAAATTCATTATTGATTCCTTTTTCTGCAAGCAGGTTGCTGATGCGCTCTACTGATTCGCGGTGATTACAAAAAATAATTGTTGGCCGGTTGCCCAGGTAGCATATCAATTTAAAGAGGG